>JBGQHD010000310.1:0-6315 GCA_041497795.1 Planctomycetia bacterium | reverse complement strand
GCCCGCCCGGCGCGCTCCTCTTGCATGAATCCGATGGCGCCGTTGAGCAGCACGATGGCCAGAATCGCGATCGTATCGACCCACTCGCCGAAGGCCCCAGAGATGAGGGCCGCCACGATAAGAATCCAAATCACCAGGTCTTTGAACTGGCCAAGGAGCTTCTTCCACTTGGGCACCGGAGGCGCTTCGGTCAACTCGTTGGGGCCCAGCCGCGCGAGCCGGTTCGAAGCCTCTTCAGAACTCAGCCCGTGAGTGCGGTCGCTTCCCAGCGACTCGATGACGCCTTCGGCGTCGATCGCGTACGGAGGCGTCGCCGTCTCGGCGACGGCTTCTTGAGCGAGGACCGCATGTGCCACCGGCGATACTCCAGCGGTTCAAACGGAGCGCAGCAGGGCGGCCAGCACGTCGGTCGTGCTGACGAGCCCCCGCAGCCGGCGGTCGGCGTCCAGCACCACGACACGGTGCACGTGCGCGTTCACCATGCTTTCCACCACGCTGCGCAGCGGCGTGTCCGCGCTCACGCTGACGAGGTCGGACGTCATGAAGCGTGCCACCGGCTGCTCCGCGGCGGGACCGATTTTCTCACGCACCTCCTCCAGCTTCGCTGCATAGACGCTCATCGGCAAAGCCAAGGTCGAGTTCCAGAAGCTCGACTCGGCGACCTTACGCCGCTCCTGGACGACCTTGTCTTCGGCGCCGAGGATGCCGCTGGCCGACAACACGCCGACGCAAGCGCCGGACGCATCGACGACCGGCGCGCCGGAGATTTGTTCGTGAAGCAAGACCCCCGCCGCGTGAGCCAACGTGTCCGAGGGCTTCAACGTCACGACACTGCGAACCATGATATCGGACGCCCGCGTCGTGCCTAGCCATGCACCGATGTCCATGTTCATCTCCTTGATCGAAAGTCGGACTTCGCCAGGTGAACATCGAACGTCCAACATCGAACGTCCAACATCGAACGTCCAACATCGAACGTCCAACATCGAACGTCCAACATCGAACGTCCAACATCGAAGTGTTCGATGTTGGACGTTCGATGTTCGACTTCTCACGCCCTGACCCCTCACCCTCTCACCTTGTCACCTCAACTCCCCTCCGGTTGCATGGCCTCTTCCGCCACGAGGATCATCTGCGCCACATCGACCAGCTTGCGGTTACGGTCGCTGGCGATCTTTTGCAAGCGGCGAAAGGCCGTTTGTTCATCCAGCACGGCGCGGCGCATCAGGACGCCCTTGGCCCGCTCCACGACCTTGCGATCCTCCAGGGCCTGGCGCAGGTCAGCCGCCTCCTTCCGGAGCGACTGGAACTGCGCAAACCGCCGCATGGCAATGGCGATGGCCGGCGCGAGATCGGTCTGCTTAATCGGCTTGACCAGGTACGCCAAGATGTGGTCGGCCTCCGCCCGCTCGACCAATTCCGCGTCGTGATAGGCCGAAACCAGGATCACCGGCACCGGCTTGTCTTCGTAGATTTGCACGGCCGCCGCAATGCCGTCCATGTCGGGCATCTTGATGTCGGTGATGACCAGGTCGGGCCGCTCGCGGCGGCAAAGCTCCACGAGTTGCCGGCCGTTTTCCGCCACGGCCACGACTTCGTGCCCCAGCCGGGGCAGAATCCTCGCCAAATAGTCCCGCATATCGGGCTCGTCGTCAGCGACGGCGATGCGGTAAGACTGGTTCATCGTGCCCCCGTGGCAAAACGATCAATATCTCAGCCCCCTCGGGCGGATTGCCCACTTCGATTCGGCCTGCGTGCGAATCCACGATCCGTTTCGCAATCGCCATGCCAAGCCCCGTGCCCTGCGTCTTGGTGGTGTAAAACGGGTCGAAAATCCGCTTCCTTTGCTCCGCGTTGAGCCCCGGCCCATTGTCGCGCACCGAGACCGAGAGGGCCGGCGCGCCATTCAGCACACTCTCCGCGCAGCGAATGACGATTTCGCCCGGTTCCCGGCAAGCGACGATGGCGTTCTCCAGGATGTTGCGGAGCACCTGGGCAATCGCGTGCCGGTCCACCTGGCAGTCGAGGTCGATGTCCGCCACCTCTCGAAGCGTCACCTCTTTGTCCTTGCGCATCACGTCCAAGTGCGACCAGGTCTCGCGCCAGATTTCCGACAAGTCGCTGGGTTTCAGGTGCAGCTTCAGCGGCGCCGCGTAGCCGCGCACCTCCTCGTAGAGATGATGGAGATGGTCTTGCGCCTTTTGAACGCGTGCCACGAGGGCCAAGGCGTCCGGCTGGCCCTCGAGCTCCAGGACCAGCAGCTCCAGACACGCCTGGCTGCGCTGCAGGGCATTGCGGCTTTCGTGTGCCAGGCCGGTGACCATTTGCCCGATCGCCGCCAGGCGCTGGGACTGCATGGCGCGCTCTTCAGCCAACTTCTTGTCCGTGATGTCGCGGACGATGCCCATGAACAGCCGCCGGTCGTCGAAGACTTCGCTGACCGACAGATCGACGGGGAACGTGCTGCCGTCCCTGCGCTGGGCGGTGACCTCGCGGCCGATGCCGATGATCCGCCTTTCGCCGGTCGTCAGGTAGCGACTCAGGTACTCATCGTGCTCTTCGCGGTTGGGCGAGGTCATCAGCAGGCTGACGTTGCGGCCGAGCACCTCCGCAGCCGAGTAGCCGAACATCCGCTCGGCGGCCGGGTTGAACGACTCGATGTGGCCGCGGCTGTCGATCGTGATGATGCCGTCCATCGCGGTCTCCAGAATCGCTCGCATCCGCGCCTGCCGGTCGCGCAACTCGGTCTCGGCCCGCTGCTGATCGGCCAGGCGGCGCAGGCTGGCGCGCAGCGCATCGGCATTGATCGGCTTGAGGATGTAGTCGGAAGCGCCGAGGCGCAAGGCGACCACCGCGCTTTCCAAGTCGGCATAGCCCGTGGCGATCACTACCTTGGCCTGCGGCGCGCGGGCCTTCAGTTTCGGCAGCAGCTCCTCGGCGGTGCCGTCGGGCAGCTTGCGGTCCAGGAGGATGGCAAAGAAGCCCTCCAGGTCGTCGCGGCACAAGACCTCGGCCGCGGTGCCGGCAGTCTCCACGCGAAATTCGTCGAGTTCGAGGATGTCGCGGAGGTTTTGCCGGGCGTCGGCGTCGTCGTCCACGACCAGAACGTGCAGGGCGGCGTCGGCAACGGTCATATTATTCGTCATTGGTAGTAGGCACACTCCGTGTGCCGTTTGGCTGACGGCACGCGGAGCGTGCCTACTACTTTGGCCGATCCGCCAGTTCGCGAATCGTCGTCAACAGCTTGGCCACGTCGAACGGTTTGTAGCAGACGCCGTTGGCGCCCTCTTTCAACAGTCCCGAGACGATCTCCTCCGTCTCACCGCGATGTCCGGTGATGAGCACCGTCCGCGCCTTGGGCGTAGTCTCCCGGACCAGACGGAACACGCCGCGCCCGTCGCCTTTGGGCAACTTCATGTCGATCAGCACGACGTCGTACTCCTTTCGCTGGAGCATCTGCCTGGCCGATTCCTCGTCGTGGGCGAGGCAGGCGCGAAAGTCCCGCTCCCGCAGCAAGTCCCACAGGTTTTCACACAGATCGCGGTCGTCGTCCACGACCAGCACCAGCGGCTGCTCCAGGGCCTCGTCGATCAATCGCAGTAAGGCGGGGAACTCGACGGGCTTGGAGACAATCTTCCAGGCGCCCGCCTCCAGGGCATTCGACGACGTCGCGCTGCTGGCATACGCCGTCACGATGATCGCCACCGTGTCCGCCTGAAGCTCCTTGATCTTGCGATACAGCGTCAGGCCATCCATGCCCGGCATTTTGTAGTCCAGCAGGGCCACGTCGTACCGCTTGGCCCGCATCAATTCCAGCGCCGCTTCGCCGTTGCCGGCGGTATCGACCTGGTAGCCCAGGTCGCTGAGGATGTCCGAGAGGTTCGCGCAGGTGTCCGGCTCGTCATCGACGATCAGGATGGCGCCGTGGGGCTGGCTGCTCATGGCGACTCCTTGTCCGAGGCGGCGGCCAAGTAGACGGTGAATGTCGAGCCGCGGCCGACTTCGCTGGCGACTTCCAGGCGGCCGTGGTTCTTGGCCAGGATGCCTCGGACTAACGGCAGTCCCAGGCCGATGCCCCGCGGCTTGGTGGACACCAGCGGTTGCATGATACGTTCCAAGTTCGCCCGCGGAATACCCTCGCCGGTGTCCGCAATCGCGATTTGCACTTCATTCCCCTGCTGTCGGCCCGTGATCGTCAGTTTTCCGCCGCCGGGCATGGCCTCGACGGCGTTGCGGATCAGGTTGCCCAGCACAATTTGGATCTGGTCGCGATCGGCCAGCGCACCCGGCAGCGAGGGGGGAACGTCGATCTTGATCTCGACATTCTCCGGCACGCGGTTGGCCTGCAACGTGTCGGCGATGCACGCGGCCATCTCAAAGGGCCGCATGTTCGGCACCGGCAGCCGGGCGAAATTGGTCAGGACCGTGATCACCCCGTCGGCCATGCCCACCTGCTTTTCGATGCGGCTCAAGTGCTCCGCCTTCTTCTCGGGCGACGGGTTGCGGGCATTGAGCAGGTAATAAATCGACGTCTTGATGACGTTCAATGGGTTGCGCAGCTCATGGGCCACGCCGCCGGCCAATTGCCCGATGGCCGCCAGCCGCTCCGACTGTTGGAGCCGCGCGGCGTAAGCGGCTTGATAGGCGTCTTCGATGATGGCCAAGTCGAGGTCCAACAATCGATGCAGCGCGGCGGCCGTGGCCGCCAGCTCTTCCGCCGTGTCGTTCCAGGCGGCAAAAAGGCGCCGCATCAATCCCATCCGCAGCCGCGACAAGGCCACGTTGGTGTAAACCTGGTCCAGGCCAATCTCCACGTGCCGATAGCCGACCTTCCAGCGGCGCGCCACGTAGTCGGCGTCGTATTTTCCCGAGACCAACTCCGCCAGCCACCTTAGCAGCGTGGTCTTGAGGCGCTGGATTTGCGCCTCGCCGCCCGTGATCACCGCTCGGGTTTCCGGATGACGGCGGATTTCGTCATAGAAGTCATCGATCAGCGCCGGAAATGCCGGCTCCAGCAGCGGCCCCGCGGCTGAAACCCGACGCGTGTCGTCCGGCGACCAGCCCACATAGTCTTGCAGCCGCTGATACCGTTCAAAAAGGTCGGGCTGGTTCATAGCGAGGCCGAGGAATTGTCGCCGCGGGTCATACCTGGAGTCCCGGAATGCGAATCGCGCGCCGGGCTGGAGCGGGGCCGCGTTACAAAGAAGCCCGCCTGCTTGAAAAGCCAGGCTTCTCACGTCAGGCGGTCCAAAGAATCGGGTCAGACTGAGCTTGACGCCCCTCCATCGCTGATTACAACGATGCTATGCCTGCTTGTGAAGGGTGGGCATCCTACCTTTGGCCCTGGCCGACGTGGCCTGGGCTTCTCCTGCCGGTTCGTGAGGGACGGGCAGACGCGGCGGTGATCGCTGCATCGAATCTGTCGTTGTTCCCTCTTTTTTGGAGCCGGCACGATGCTCGCGACCATCGCTTTTGCGGACGACACTCTCGTTTTCGCGGGAAACTCTGCATCCTTAGTGGCCGACCTGGCCGGGGACGCCGAGACCGCCCGCTGCGTACAAAGCCGGCTCTGCCGTAGCGGCTACGCCGCACTGCGGGCCAACGTGAACTGCGATTGCCGCAACGGCGTCCTGACCCTGGTGGGCAATCTGCCCTCTTTCTTCCTGGCGCAGGTGGCCCAAAGCGTGGCACTCCATGCCCCTGGGGTGGAGCACGTGGTGAACCGCATTCGCGTGCCCTAGCTGCTGCGGCTATCGTCCGGCAGGCGACAAACCATATGGTTTTTTGGGTTCGTTTCAATTCTCGCAAGGAGGTGTAGCATGTTGGTTCTGAGCCGCAAATCTGGTCAACGGGTCATGATTGGCAGCGACGTCGTGGTGTCGATCATCGAGGTACGCGGCAACACCATCCGCCTGGGCGTCGAGGCGCCGCGGTCGGTACCGGTCCACCGGGAAGAAGTGCTCCTTCGCGAAGAGGCCGACATGGCCGAGCCCCTGGCGGTGGAATTGGCCTGCTAATTCCTCACATCCGTGGGAGAGTGAGGCAAGGCGATCCAGCCCGCCTAGCAGACAGGAAAGTCCGCCCCACAAGCGAGCGAATCCGCACATGGTGTCGCGGAACCGCACGGACGTTGAGGAGCCCCACCGGGCTTGAGCCCGGTGGGGCAGGCGAATGGCTAGTGCCGCAATCCGAAATTGATCTATCACTGGACGCGATTCTTTGCTGAGCTACGCCGCTCGGTCAAGGAGGAGCGTCATGCCAGGGAATGCGGCCAAGGTGAGGGTGTCGGAGCGGCAGTTGGCGATCTTGGATGAG
>JBGQHD010000309.1:0-6332 GCA_041497795.1 Planctomycetia bacterium | reverse complement strand
CTCTGCAGGGGCGGCGGGACTTGAACTCGCAACCGCTGGTTTTGGAGACCAGTGCTCTACCAATTGAGCTACACCCCTGGGTGAACGACCCGTTCCAAGGCCTTTCTGTTTGGCCTTTCTCTGTCTGCCTTTCTCTGTCTGCCTTTCTCCGGCCTGTCTCGGCGGCCATCGCTCAGCCGTGGAACGGACGTCGGTACTTGGTTACTCCAAAATCCTCAGGTCCAAATTACTCAAGGATCATTACTCAAGGATCAATTACTCAAGGATCTTCGTGACGATGCCGCGGCCGACCGTGCGGCCGCCCTCGCGGATGGCGAACCGCACCCCTTCGTCCATGGCGATCGGGCTGATCAGCTCGACCGACAACCGGGCATTGTCGCCGGGCATGCACATCTCGGCGTCGCCCAGCAACTGAGCGGAGCCGGTCACGTCCGTCGTGCGGAAGTAGAACTGCGGCCGATAGCCGCTGAAGAACGGCGTGTGCCGGCCGCCCTCTTCCTTCGACAGGACGTACACCTCCGACTCGAACTTCTTGTGCGGCGTGATGGAGCCGGGCTTGGCCATCACCTGGCCGCGCTCGATGTCCTCGCGCTTCAGACCGCGGAGCAGGCAGCCGACGTTGTCGCCGGCCTGACCCTGCTGCAGGATCTTGTTGAACATTTCGACCCCGGTGCAGACCGTCTTCCGCGGCTCGCGGAAGCCGATGATCTCGACTTCCTCGCCGACCTTGATCACGCCGCGCTCGATCCGGCCCGTGGCCACGGTGCCGCGGCCTTCGATCGAGAACACGTCTTCCACCGCCATCAGGAACGGCTTATCGACCTCGCGCGTCGGCTCCGGGATGTACTTGTCGATCGCGTCCATCAACTCCCCGATGCACTTGTTGGCCGCCGGGTCAGTCGGGTTGTTGTAGGCGGCGATCGCCGAGCCGCGGATAATCGGGATCTCATCGCCCGGGAACTCGTGCTTGTTCAACAGGTCGCGGATTTCCAGCTCGACCAGTTCCAGCAGCTCCGGGTCGTCCACCAAGTCCACCTTGTTGAGGAACACGACCATCGCCGGCACGTTCACTTGCCGGGCCAGCAGCACGTGCTCGCGGGTCTGCGGCATCGGGCCGTCCGCGGCCGAGACCACCAGGATCGCGCCGTCCATCTGGGCGGCGCCGGTGATCATGTTCTTGATGTAGTCGGCGTGGCCCGGACAGTCGATGTGGGCGTAGTGCCGCTTATCGGTCTCGTACTCGACGTGCGCCACGGCGATGGTCACGGTCTTGCTCTCGTCGCGGACCGTGCCGCCCTTGGCGATATCGGCATAGGACTTGGCCTTGGCCTTGCCCTTGGATTGCTGCACGGCCAAAATTGCGCCTGTCAACGTCGTCTTGCCGTGGTCAATGTGTCCGATGGTCCCGACGTTTACGTGCGGCTTGGTGCGTCGAAAGGTATCCTTTGCCATTGTCGTGCCTACCTGTCTCCGTGAATGGAAACGACTGAAACCAACAACCCCGCGTTCACTGAACTTTCTTGATCGTTCGCCCTCGACATCGCCGAATCACTTGCCCGCCGGGCAACTCGCCCCTCCGCCGCCGATTGGTCAACGAGCTGCTGATGGGACTTGAACCCATGACCTCGTCCTTACCAAGGACGCGCTCTACCGGCTGAGCTACAGCAGCCGCTCATTGGAATGACGAATGACGAATGCGGCCGTCTCGTCCGTCGTTCCCCCCATTCGGTCATTCGTCATTCCGTCATTCGTCCTCCGTCCTCGAAGCGGGTGAAGGGAATCGAACCCTCGTGTTCAGCTTGGAAGGCTGACGCTCTACCATTGAGCTACACCCGCGGCGACCCTGACGAATGACCAAGCACGAATGTCGAATGCCGGACATCGCTCAATCTGCCGATGCTCAATCTGCCGATCCGCCTGCTTCCTCCTTCACCAATCCCCCCCACTCGCTCGCTCCAATCTCGGCTCACCGCCAGTTCCGCACCTTCCTCATTCGGGATTCATCATTCGTCAATGCAACTGGAGGGTGCAGGATTCGAACCTGCGAAGGATAAATCCATCAGATTTACAGTCTGACCCCTTTGGCCGCTTGGGTAACCCTCCCGTTCTGTTCCAGAGATAAGAGATATTGGACTGCGATCCGGGACCTTGTATGCATTCCAATTTCTTGGCCAGCGGCCGGGCGATGCTCGATCCTCTGTCTGGCGCTGTCTTCCGGCCTGTTGTCCGTCGGCACGGTTCGCCGTCGGCGCTGGCGACGACCGGCGCGGGCAGCCGGGCGCCGGTGCTGGCCAGAGGGTTCTTCCTTCAAGCTCCAGACTGACGAGCTAGCGGAGGGACTTGAACCCACAACCTGCTGATTACAAATCAGCTGCTCTGCCAGTTGAGCTACGCTAGCTGACCCAAGGCGCGCCACGAAAACCAATTACTATAGCAACCCCCCGAAGAGCCGCAAGGGGAATTGAGCGCCTGTCGTGGGAACGACGCCCCCGCGGAGCGCGAGTCTCGCCGGTCTCGCCCCCCGTTCTTGTCCAGACAGCGCCAAACTTCGCCAGGTTCCCGGGCGCGGACACCATTCTTGCCGTTTCTCCGCCCAAGTCAACTACGTTTGCCTGCGGTGCTAGGCCACGGCAGGCAGCCGAAGTCGCCAGATTTCGGGAGACAGGACGCTGGCGAGCCGTCAGCCATCGCGCCCTTCCCCGAGGTGGCGACCGCCAGCCGACCCCGAGCGCCGACCGGCCGGCGGCCCCACCCGCACATTCGATACAATCGCGCTAATCGTCTCCCCGGCCCGGAGCCGAAAATGGGAGAGCGTTGGGGGACGCCGCGCTGCCAGCGGCGGATGCATGGCGGTGAAATTGACATCGCTGGGTTCCCGCCCTAGATTGCCTCCCCCGACCGCTGGGTGTGACACGATGACAAGGTGGGGGGTGACAGGGTGAAAGGGTGACAAGGTGACAAGGTGAGGCGATGAAGTTCACCTTGTCACCTTGTCACTCCCTCGCCTTGTCGCCCGGTCATTCCCCCCGGGGAGCAAGCAACGTGCGTCGGATCAGCTATCTTTTGGCCTGCGTCCTCCTCGCCGGCGGCCAATCGGCCACCGCCCAGGAGTGGGCCCGGAAGATGTTCCGGGAGGCCTCCCATGACTTTGGCACCGTGGCCGCCGGGGCCCGCGCCGAGCACCGCTTCGTGGTCACGAATCTCTTCAAGGAGACCGTGCACATCCAGCACGCCGCCGCCAACTGCGAATGCATCCGGGTGATCGTCACCAAATCGACGCTGCGATCCCGCGAGTCGGCCGAAATCATCGCCGTGCTGGACACGACGAACTTCAAGGGCCAGAGAAACGTCGCCATCACCGTCACGCTCGATCAGCCGTTTCCGGCGGAGGTTCAACTGCGCGTGGCGGGCTTCATCCGCACCGACGTCGTCTTCAGCCCCGGCAGCGTGAACTTCGGCCAGGTGCGCTATGGCTCGCGGCCGGAGCGGATCATCGACGTGCTCTATGCCGGGCGAAGCGAATGGGAGATCGTGGACGTCCGCACGGCCAATCCGCACCTCGAGGCCGAGCTGATCGAAAAGCGCCGCGGCGGAGGACAGGTCGAGTATCGCATGCTCGTGCGCCTGGGCGCCGACGCGCCGCTGGGCTACCTCAAGGACCAGCTCAGCATCGTGACCAACGACGGGCAACTGGCCCGCATTCCCATCGACGTGGAAGGCAAAGTCGAGTCGGAAGTCACGGTCAGCCCTTCGCCCCTGGTGTTCGGTGAAGTGAAAGCCGGCGAGAAGGTCACCAAACCCATTGTCGTCCGCGCCACCCGGCCCTTCCGCATCACCGAGGTCGAGTGCGACGACTGTTTCGAGGTCCAGAAGCCCACCGAAGCCAAGACCTATCACCTGTTGCGGGTGACGTTCAGCGCCAACAAGTCGGGCAGCGTGTCGGGCAAGATCCACATCAAGACCGACCTGGGCGCCGACGTCGTGCCCGACATCCCTGCTTACGGGCAGGTCACGGAGCAACCGTAAGGGTTGCACGGCATGGCATGCCCTCAACAATCTGCTCGTTCAGATCATGATCGGCGAGAAAACGCGGGCGTGCCATGTTTGCCTAGCCCTCGCGTGATTGCTTCACAGCCCGCAATCGCCGCATCACTTCGCTCGGCTGCTGATTCGATTCGTCTCGCAATCGAAGCTCGCCACCACTGAGTCAAGCATGACGCGCGTGTCGCCGACGCGCATCACACCGTGTTCGTCAACCTTCACGTACGACTTCGTGTGTGGCTGAATCATGGTCGAGGTGCCAATGGCAAGGTGTCGGGCTCGCCCAGGAGCTGCGACGGAGCCCGCCGGGACTGATTCCATTCTACTCTGATCGGTCAACCCTGACCCCGCTACTTCTCCGCCACTACCGGGTTCCGCAGCACGCCGATCCCTTCGATCTCCACTTCGACCACGTCGCCCGGCTTGATCTCCGAGGTCTTGCCCGGCGTGCCGGTGAAGATCAGGTCGCCCGGATGGAGCGTCACGTATTGGCTGATGAAGCTCACGGTCGCCGGCACCGACTGGATGAGTTGGCTGGTCCGCTCCTTCTGCATCACCTTGCCGTTGACCCGCAGTTGAAGCTGCAGGTCGTCGTAGTTCAGCCCGCTGACGATGCACGGTCCGCACGGCCCGAAGGTGTCGGACCCCTTGGCGCGCCACCACTGCACGTCGCTCTTCTGCCACACCCGCTCGCTCACGTCGTTGCCGCAGGTGACGCCCAGCACGTAGTCCAGGGCCTTCTCCTTGGAGACTTTGCGGGCTTCCTTGCCGATGACGATCACCAACTCCCCTTCGTAGTGGACCGTTTTGGAGTCCTTCGGCAACACGATCGGCTCGCCGGTGGCCGTGAGAGAGGAAATGGTCTTGTAGAAGATCTGTGGAATCTGGAACTTCTTGGGGATGTCCGTGCTGCTGAGCGTCTCCGAGTCGGTGGTCACCGTGTGCGTGGTCTTATTGGTCTTGGTGTCGGTGACGATCTTGCTGGTGGTCGTGATCGTCGTGGTCACCGTCTCCGGGCCGCCCAGGTGGCTGCGGTAGTTGCCCGCCAAGGCGAGCACCTGCCGCGGCTGGCAGGGGACCAGCAGCTTGACCTCCGACAGGGCGTGCGTGGTCTCCGTTTTCTTCCAAGAGCCGAAGAGGTCGCCCGCCAGTTCGCGGACCCGTTCCCCTTCCACGATGCCGTAGGCAACCGTCCGCCCCGCTTGGAACCGCACGTACGTAGTGGGCGTGCCGTCCGCGGCCCGCCCTGCGCCGGCCAGTGCGATCCACATTCCCGTGACCAGGCCGGCCGTCATTGCAAGGCGCGCAAACATGGCTTCCTCCGCTTCAGATGACAAGGTGACAGGGTGACAGGGTGACAAGGTGAAGACCTAGATGGTAGTTCTGTCCGCGAGGGCGAGCAAGAAGCCGACGAGTTGCCCGCTCTTTAGCCGACCGAATATGATATTCCCAAGCGGGGTGGCTTTCCTTCACCAATTGCGAGCCCGGCGAGGCGACCATGGCTGGTGACGTGCGATGCGATGTCTGTGGGCGAACGTTTCCCTACGCGACGTCAGGGGCGCCGGCTTCGACGGTCCGTTGTCCGTACTGTCAGATGACCGTCAAGCTGCCGGCACCGGAGGTCGAAAGCGGACGTTCGCCGGGCGATGTGGTTCCGGCCCGTGACGCAGCCGGCGACTGGCACGTCTACACCTGCGACGGCCAGCGGTATGGCCCGATCACCAGGGACGAGCTCGACCGCTGGGCCGCAGAGAAACGGCTCACCGCGACCTGCCAAGTGTACCAGGACGGCTGGCCCGCATGGCGCATGGCGCCGGAGTTCTACCCGAACCTGCCGCCGGCTACGGCTGCCATATCGCCTTCGGCCGCTGCGCCCAACGTCGCCTCGGGGCTGAGCGGCGCGCCGGCTTCGCAGAACCCCTACGCCGCCCCCCGGTTCGCCGGGGCTGGCGGAGCGGCGGCATATCAGCTTCCGCACCGCGGCGTGCTGATCCTGGTGTTTGGCATTCTCGCTTGGACAGTCTGCGGAGTCTTCGCGCTGCCGGCATGGATCATGGGATACGCCGACCTGCAGAAGATGAAAGCCGGCGAAATGGACAATAGCGGCTACGGGATGACGATGGCCGGCATGGTGCTGGGCGCCATTCTGTCCGTTCTCGTCGGACTGGCTATCGTGCTCGTGATCGGGTTCGCCGTCTTGGCGACGCGACCCTGAACTCTCTGGGCAGGCATTGGGCTACCTGCCACGGCCTCTACCCCTTCCACACTCCCGTGATCCTGTCTCGACTGAG
>JBGQHD010000308.1:0-6346 GCA_041497795.1 Planctomycetia bacterium | reverse complement strand
GCGGCGGGAGTTGTCGTCGCCGGAGTTGTGGTCACCGGAGTTGTGGTCGCGGGGCTCTTGGCCGGCTTCGAGTCCGACGATGCCGCGGGTCCGCAGCCGATGAGCGCTTGGGCGATGGCCTGCACGAGCCTGATCTTGCCGGAAAGCTCTTTACCCATGTCGAGCTTTTTGAGATCAGCCTCGAGCGCGCCGGCCTCTTGGCAAAGATGCGCCGCCAGCTCGATGTCTTGGGCCGCCGACGGCATGGCGAGCGCGATGGCGCGGCGGTACATCAGGTCGATCTTGGCGTCCGGCAGCACGACCCGCGAGCTGCGGAGCGCCCGGCGGTAGTCGTCGGCGGCCTCGGCCAGGTCTTGCACGCGCCCAAACAGCATGCAGTCGGCTTGCCGCTCGAGCGTGTTGACGTAGCGCGCGGAGAGCAGCCGGCGAATGTCCGAATACCCGGCGACATGCGCGGTGCTTTGGTCCAGCTTGCGGATTTCTTCGGCGATGCGGGCGCTCAATTGCCGGTACCGCTTCAAGGCCTGTTCGTCGTGTCCCTGGAAGCGCTCGGCCAGGGCCAGCCCATGCTCCACGTGCAAGAGGTCGATGATGCTTTCGTGCTGGTTGGCGTTCGCGGCCCGCACCTGGTCGAGAATCCGCTTCGAGCGTTCAAAGCCCTGGATCGCCTCCTTGAACTGGCATTGCTCCATGTGGGCCCAGGCGACGTGCTTCCACGTCGCGGCCGACAAGAGATGGGTTTCGTTGGGGTCCCACTCCATCATCAAATGCCGGGCTTGTTGCAGCGCGTCCTCGGAAAGTCCCCACATCTTGATGTGGCGATAGCCGTCGGCTTCGCGGCAGAGCGTATAGAACGAAAACGGCTTGGGCGGAATCTCCCCCAGCGCCTCGCGCGACTTGGCGAAGGCCACGCAGGCCTCTTCGTATTCGCGCAGGTTGTTCAGCAAGAGGGTCCCATAGTCCACCAGGCAGAGGGCGTGGAGCGGGCGCGTCGTGGCGTTGAGGGCCGATTGCCGCGCGTATTCCTGCAAAGCCTGCTGGTAGGACTCTTTCGCCTCGGCAAAACGGCCGCGGCGGTGCTTGAGCACGGCCAGGTAGTGCAGGTCGCAAACCCAGCCGGGCGACTTGTTCTTCGTCACGACGTCCGAGAGTTCTTCGATGATCTCGTCGATCTCGTGGTCTTGATCGCTCAACTGCTTGCGGTCCACGAGCTGCCGCAGGTGGCGATAACGGTGGGCGACCTCGGCGGGAGCGCCGGTGGCTTTTTCCTCCGCCAGCTTGAGCGCCGTCTGACGCAGGGTGTCTTTGTCGAAATCGAGCCCCGGGGCGCGGGTCTTGGGCAGTTTGTCGAGGATGTCCATCCTCAAGCCCGGCATGAACCAGACGATCTCCTCGCCCCACCAGTTGCCGAACGTGCTGGGGATCATGGCCAAGAGCAGCTTCTCGGCCTCGGGCGAGAGGGGCTCCTCGTCGAACTTGACCCCGGGCTGAGGCAAGAAATGGAACTCACCCCGGTCGTCGTCGATCCAACGGCACTCGGGCGACTGAAACGCCGGCAACACCCCGGCCAGGTGGTAACTCATCGTCCGAAACAGCTCGTTGACCGTGAACGGCTTGCCGCCGGCCCCCAGTTTTTTCAGCGAACGCGCCAGCGCCGAAGTCAGCGGCGAGTTGTCGGCCAGGCGATCGCCGTCGGAGGCCAACTGCCCCTCGCGGCTGGCCGTGATGGCCTGGAACGCCGCCATGTTGAACAGGTCGGAATCCTTGCGCTCGAACTCGGAGCGCTCGCTGAGCTGCCCGGCCTTCACGCGGAACACGGCCCCCGAATGACAACAATCGAGGATCAGCAGCTTGTGCCGGGCGGGGCAGTGGTCCTTCAGGTTTTCCACGAGCAGGCTGCTCACGTCGATGCACGTGGCCAGGTCCGGTTCGCCGCTGTCCAGCTTGCGCACGTCGAAAGGCAACAGATAACCCTGGCCCTTGGAGGTCCCTGGCGATTGCCGCAGGTAGCCGTGACCGGAGAAAAAGAACAGCACGCTGTCCTTGGGCGTGACCTTGGTCTTGTCGCCCAGGAAGGCGTTCTGGAGCTGTTTTTCGATGGCTTCCTTGGTGGCCTGCTTCCCCGACAGCAGCACGACGTGATCATCGCGGTAGCCGAAATGCTTGCGCAGCAATTCGGCGAGCTTCTGAGCGTCGGCCTCCGCCCGCTTGAGGGGCGTCATGCGGCCGCGATTCAGGCCCTCCCGCTGCGTAGCCTCGTAATTGATGCCGACGATCACGGCCCATTGATTCTCGTACTTGCACTCGGTCTTGGGATTGCTCGGGCCTTCCTTGACGACCATGCCGCGGGTGTCTTGCCCCGGCTTGGCGTTCTTGCCCGGGGCTACGACGGGCGCGGTTTCCTTGTCGCCGCTGGGCTTGGCGCCCGACAGCGGTTTCGTGCCCTGTGCGGCGCACCAGGTCGCTAGGGCCAGCACAAATGGCGAGCCAAGCACGAACGACCAGCGGGCAAAGCGAATCGAGCTCACTTCGCAATTCTCCGGAAGGTGAATATCGAAATCCGAAGCACGAAATCCGAAACAAATTCAAAGCACAAAGCAGAAATGATCCAAACGCCAGAGCAGTTCGTTTGGGTCATTGCGGCTTCGTTTGGGTCATTGCGGCTTCGATCATTCGTGCTTGTTTCGGATTTCGGATTTCGTATTTCGGGTCGCCGCGGTCGGCGTCTGAGCTGCTTAGCCGCCCCGACGGTGCGAAAACGCCAGACCGGCCACGACTTCAAACTTCTCGAGGAGGCGCGTTCGCAATTGATCCAATTGCCGAGTGGCGCCTGCCTCGGGATCGGGTCGGTTGGCCGGCTCGCCGGGCCCGCGGGCAGAATGCTCGACGGTCACGGCGCTGCGAGTCAGACGGAGCAACGAATCGGAGGGAAGGGACGGCCAAGCGCCCAGGCTGGTTGTCACGTCGCGGGCAATCCCCTGGACATCCGCTGATTTTATCGCATTTTCTCGAGTGCCGCAAAGAAAAACGACTTCCGTGGTATCCTGGCGGTTTATTCTGGAGGGACCGCCCGCTCAGAATCAGCGGGACATTGCCTACGGAGGAGAGTATGACTCGCATCCAGCGATCCCTGCTGATCTCTTGCTTGTTGCTGGCCCCACTGCTGGTTGGGGCTTGTTTCTTAGGCGGGCTGGCGACGCCGACCCGCGCCGAGCCGCAGGGCACGGCCCCCGCTCCCGGCCTCCGGGAACACACGCCCCAAGTGCATGCCTTGGTGGGTGCTCGTCTGGTCATCGCGCCGGGCAAGGTCGTGGAGCGCGGCACGCTGGTGATTCGCGACGGAGCGATCGTCGCCGCCGGGGCCGACGTGGCCACGCCCGCCGACGCCCGCGTGTGGGACGCCGCCGGCAAGACCATTTACGCCGGCTTCATCGACGCCTACGCCGAGCAGGCGCTGCCGCCCAACCCGGCCACTTCAGCCGGCTACTGGAACCGCTATGTCACGCCGCAGGCCCAGGTCGCCCGGCATATCTCGGTCGATCAGGGCCTGAACAAGAAACTCCGCAGCCAAGGGATTACCGCGCGGCTGGTGGCTCCGGCGGCCAACGTCGTCAAGGGACGCAGCGCGCTGGTGACCACGGGAGACGACGAGCCGTCGCGGGTGCTGCTGCGTGAGGATGTGGCCCTGCACGCTAAGTTGACTCCCCAGACCAAGAAGCCGTCGGAGTATCCCAGCTCGCCCATGGGCGCGCTGACCATCGTGCGGCAGGTGTTTTACGATGCCGACTGGTATGCCAAGGCCCTGGCCGCGTACGAGACGACCAAGGAGCCGCTGCCACGGCCCGAGCGCAACGATGCGCTGGCCGCCATGCAGCCGTACTCCGCCGGCCGAGGGCTGGTCATCATCGATGCGCCGGACGAGCTGTACTTCTTCCGCGCCAATCAGATTGCCCAGGAGTTCGGTCTGAATCTGGCCGTCCGCGGCTCGGGCTTCGAGTACCGTCGGCTGGAGGCGATCAAGGCCACCGGCCGGCCGGTGATTCTGCCGCTGAACTTCCCCAAGGCGCCGCACGTGAAGACGCCGGAGACGGCCCTGGCCGCGCCGCTCGATGAGCTGATGCACTGGGACATTGCGCCGGAGAACCCGGGCCGACTGGCGGCGGCCGGCGTGCGCATCGCGCTGACGTCCTTCGGCCTGGCGGAGCCCAGCGACTTCCTAAAGCAACTGCGATTGGCCGTGCGGCGCGGACTGAATCGCGAAGACGCTTTGCGAGCGCTCACCGTCACACCGGCCGAGCTGCTGGGCAGCGGGCAGCGGCTGGGAACGCTGGAGCCGGGCAAAATCGCCAACCTGGTGATCGCCGACCGCGACGTGCTGGACGACAAGGCGAAAGTGCTGGAGACCTGGGTCGAGGGGCGCCGCTACGTGGTCCAACCTTCACCGGAGGTCGAGGTCCGGGGCACCTGGATCGCCACCCTCAACGGCGGCGGCACGGCGAACGGCGCTGCCAACGCTGTCGGCCACGGCGCGCAGTCGGGGCCCAAGGACGATGCGGGCCAATTCAGCGTGGAGATCAAGGGGGAGGCCGCCGACAAGCTCTCCGGCACGCTGCGCTTTGGCGACAAGCAGGCGGAGCTGACCGGCATTCAACTGACCGCGCTGCAACTCAACTGCTCGTTCGACGGCAAGGTGTTCGACCGCGAGGGCATCGTGCAGCTTAGTGCGACGGTCTCGGCGGCGGGCCAGAATCCGCCCGCGCTCCTAGGCTCGCTGGTCTGGCCCGACGGCAAGCAAACCGCCATCGCCGGCAAGCAGACCTCCGTGCTGGCCAGCGTGCCGAGCAAGGAGCCAACTCAGCCGCCGGCCCGTGACGACGCGCCGCCCAAGGCCAAGGAAGGCGCCAAGCCCACGCCGGCGAAGCAGCCCGACAAGACGCCGACCAAAGAACCGCCCGGCAAGGAGAAGTCCAAGCCGCCGACGACGCGGGACGACGTCCCTCCCCAGGCGAAGCAGCCTGCCAAGCAAGCGGGCGTGAAGAACCCAGATAAGCCGCCGATCAAGAGCCTGCCGGCGATGTTCCCGGTGAACTATCCGCTGGGGGCGTTCGGCCGAGCGGCCCCCCCGGAGCAGCCCAAGATCGTGCTCTTCCGCAACGCCACGGTGTGGACCAGCGGGCCGCAGGGAATCCTGAAGCACGGCTGCGTGCTCGTGGAGGCCGGCAAGATCAAGGAAGTGGCCGCCGAGATCGCCCCGCCCGATGGGGCAACCGTGATCGACTGCCACGGCGGCCATCTGACGCCGGGCATCATCGATTGCCATTCGCACGTCGCCACCGACGGCGGGGTGAACGAGGCCGGCCAGACGATCACCGCCGAGGTCCGCATCGGCGACTTCATCGATTGCGACGATATCCAGATCTATCGCCAGCTCGCCGGTGGCGTCACGTCGTCGAACATCCTGCACGGCTCGGCGAACACCATCGGCGGACAGAACCAGGTGCTCAAGTTCCGCTGGGGCGCCATGCCAGAGGAGATGAAGTTCGCCCAGGCCCCGCCGGGCGTGAAGTTCGCCTTGGGCGAAAACGTCAAGCAAAGCAACTGGCCGGGCGACCACACCACGCGCTATCCGCAAACTCGCATGGGCGTGGAGCAGCTCGTGCGCAACGCCTTTCAGGCCGCCCGCGAGTACCGCCAGCGGTGGGACGAATGGAACAAGGGTCACCGCGGCCTGCCGCCGCGCGTGGACCTGGAGCTGGAGGCCCTGTCCGAAGTGCTGGCCGGCAAGCGGCTGATCCACTGCCATGCCTATCGGCAGGATGAAATGGTGGCCCTGATGCGGACCTGCGAGGAGTTCGGCGTCCGCATCGCGGCGTTCCACCACGTGTTGGAGGGCTACAAGATCGCCGACTTGCTGGCACGCCAGGGCGTGGGGGGCACGGCCTTCTCCGAGTGGTGGGCGTACAAGTACGAAGTGATGGACGCCATCCCCTACGCCGGCACGATCATGCACAATGCGGGCGTGGTGGTGTCGTTCAATTCCGACGACGCCGAAATGGCCCGGCGGCTGAACCTCGAAGCGGCCAAGGCCGTCAAGTACGGCGGCCTGCCGGAGGCCGAGGCGCTGAAGTTCGTCACGCTCAACCCGGCCAAACAGCTCAGAATCGACCGCTGGGTCGGCTCGCTGGAGCCGGGCAAGGACGCCGACCTGGCCGTCTGGAGCGGCTCGCCGCTCTCCACGTTCTCGCGCTGCGAGCAGACCTGGATCGACGGCCGCAAGTACTTCGACCGCCAGGAAGACGCGCGGCAGCGGGCCATCACGCAGGACATGCGCGCCAAGCTCGTGCAG
>JBGQHD010000307.1:0-6357 GCA_041497795.1 Planctomycetia bacterium | reverse complement strand
GCCCTCGATGCCCTGGGCCGGGTCGATATCCTGGTCAACAACGCCGGCAGCAACGTGCCGCAGTCGATCGACCAGATCAGGGACGAGGACTGGGACCGCATCCTGGAGCTGAACTTCAGCTCCTGCATGGCCATGAGCCGGGCCCTGGTGCCGCAAATGAAAGAGCGTCGCTGGGGCCGGATCATCCACATCTCGTCGATCATGGCCCTGGGCTCCAAGGAGCAACGGCACGCCTATTCCGGCACCAAGGCCGCGCTGATCGGCATGTGCCGAGCCATGGCCATCGAGCTGGGGCCGTACAATATCACCGTGAACTGCCTCAACCCGGGCCCGTTCCTGACGGACCTGCCCGGCGCCCTGCTCAGCGACGCGGAGAAGCAGACGTTCGCCGACCGCACGGCCTTGGGACGCTGGGCCGATCCTAAGGAGCTGGCCGGACCGGCCCTGCTGCTGGCGAGTGACGCCGGCGGCTACATCACCGGCACCACGCTGGTGGTCGATGGCGGCACGCTGTGCAAGACGTTTTAGTGTAGCCCTCTCGCTCCGCGAGAGGGGATCGACGTCGGCTACATCAGGCTCCTGAGCCAGCGCTCGATCCGTGCCAGCAATTCGCTCCGCACGCCGGAATAGACATGGTCCCCGCCGGCGATCACGGCCACCTGGACCAGCGGATTGCCAGAGGCCGGGTCTTGCGCCGCCGACTCAATGACCGTCGACTCAATGGCCTCCGGCAGCCCACGGAAGGCGACGTGCTGCTGCATCTCCGTGCTGCCGAAGACGAACAGCGTGGGCACCGGCAGCCGCCCGACGTAGGTCAGCACGTTGAATCGTTCGCCCGGCCCGTACTTGTCGAGATAGCCGGCGGCGGTGACGACGTAGGGGATCGGGAACTGCACCTCCATCAGGGTCTCGCCCTGGCCAGCGTCCACAAGCTCGCCGGCACGGGCCAGCGTGGCACGAAACTCCTCGCCCGCCGGCGAGCTGCAGAAGTAATCGTACGACAGCCGCGCCGGCGAGATGGCGACGAGACATGCGACGAGCGCCTCTCGCGGAGCGAGCGGCGACTCTGGCGCGTCGGGCTGGGCCAGCGCGTACACGCCTTTGATCGCCCCCAGGCTGTGCCCCACGATGCCGACCCGCCGATACCCTCGCTCGTTCATCCACCCGAGCCAGGCGGCGATGTCCAGCCGGCAATCGTCCACGCGCTCGCACGCCGCGCCGAGCCGCCGCGGACCGGCGTTAGTGGCGCCCGTGTAGAGGATATCTCGCCCGCGCGTGTTGGCCAGCAGGGCAGCGACCCCGCGGCCGACGAAATGCTCGGCCACCGCTTCGAGCAACGACGAGGCATAGAAGTTGGCGCCGGTGCCGTGGACGAGCAGCAAGGCATCGACGGGGAGCTGCGCCGCCGCGCCTTGCGGCGGCACGCGCAGTGCCCCATCAAGACGAACGCCATCGGCAGCGTTGATGCGAACCAGATCGACCAGCACGGGAGTGACAAGATGAGCGGCTGCGTCACGTGGCCGCGTCTCTCCGAGACGCCAAGGCGAGTCTCGGAGAGACTCGTCCACGTGACGGTGGAGTATAGCGTCGCCCGGCCGCAGGCAGCAGTCGTGCCCGCACTGCCGGCAATTCCGGCTGCGACGGCAAGTTCGGCTGAAGATTCCCGGCCGTCGCGCCCGATGGTAATCAACAGACCGGTGTGCAGGCATCTTCCACGCGGACAGATCGTGCCGGAAGGGGCGTCTGCGGGAAGGGCAACGCAACGGGCGGCGAGATGGCTCTCGGGCGGCTGGCGGGGCCGCCGCGACACCGCTCGGACGGCACCGGCCACCCCCAGGATGGAAAGGATGCCCGATGGGATTCTTCAACTCGATCATCTCGCTGACCAGCGCCCGCCAGCTCAACGAGTACGCGCAAGTCGTCGCTCAGAAGAGCTATCCGCACGTCTGGCGCCGCGTGAAGCACCGCGTGCTGGCGATGACCCCGGCCGAGGCCCGCGGCTACATCCGCGCCCATAGCGCCGAGATCATCCGCGCCAACGTCACGGCCGTGCTGGACGCCAGCGACAGCCTGGGCGATTGGGCCCGCGAGGCGCTGGTCGAAAGGGCGACCGACGACGTGATCTGGCTGTGCGTCGATGAAGTGGTCCGCCTCCGCCGCGAGCGGCTCGACGGCATGTCCCGCGCCGCGTAGGTAGGACGGATTGCCAATCCGTCCGACCCAACATTGCGAGAGCTTGCTGTCATTCCGAGGGTGCTGGTCATTCCGAGCGTGCCGTCATTCTGAGCGCAGCGAAGAATCTCCGTCGCGGCGGCGCCGACTTTGCCGATCGCGCCCGTCGTGCTGATCGTAATGGAGGGCAATCGTCGCCAGCTTTGTTGCCCCGTGACCTAGCTTTGTTTGAACAACGCAGCGCGTGGACATTCCGCAACGGGCGGTCAGCCGCGCGCCGCTCCGGGTCACGCACACGGCAACCGAGCGATGCACCAAGACCTGCCTCATATTGCCCGGCTCTCGACTCGCCTGGCCGCCGACAACGTCCGAGTGACGCGCTTCATCGACCGGATGGCGCAGCGCGTCGATGCCCTGCTGGACGCCTTGCGGCAAGGCGACGTCGGCGAGCTGCGACGGCTGAGTGAAAACCTCGTCGCCACGAGCGAGTCCTGCGGGTTCGACACCATCCGCTACCGGGCGGAGCGGGTCTGCGAAGAGCTCCTCAAACCGAACAACCTCCGCGGCATCAAGCGGAGCGTCGTGCACCTGATCGGCGCCTGCGGCGGCGTGCGGCGCACGGACCAGGGCCAGCGCGAAGACTGGCAGATCTGAGGAGATGACGCAAGCACCCTGACGCAAGCACCCCGGCTGCTGCCAGCAGCCGGGGTGCTGTTGATTCGTGCTGTTGATTCGCGGGCGGACAGGAGTGTCCGCCTTACGGCGCCTTCGCCGGAGGATTGACCTTCACGAGTTCCAGCTCGAAGACCAGCGCGGCGTTGGGCGGAATGTTCTGCGGCGGTTTGGCGCCGTAAGCCAGCTCGGAGGGGATGAAGAGCTGCCACTTGTCCCCTTCTTTCATGAGCTGCAGCGCTTCGGTGAAGCCCTTGATTAGCTGGTTGACGACTAGGGTCTCCGGCTCGCCCTTGGGGTCGGTCTCCTCAAACACGACCCCGCTGATCAGCGTGCCGCGGTAGCGGAAGCTGACCTTGTCGTCGGCCTTGGGCGACTTGCCGGCCCCCTTCTTCACCACTTTGTATTGCAGGCCGCTCTTGAGCGTGGTCACGTCGGGATCCTTGGCCGTCGTCGCCAGGAACTCTTCACCCGCCTTCTTGTGCCGGCCGGCCATCTCTTCCTGGATGGCCATCATCACCTTCTCCAGCTCGTCGTCGGCAATCGCAGACTTCTCGCCCTTCATGCCGGCCATGATCCCTTTGAGCACGATGGCCAGGTCCGGCTCCAGCATCTGGGCGCGAAACGTCGAGCCGATGTTGTGGCCCATCAGGTAGCTCTTCTTTTCCTCAAGCGTCTTGGGGGTATATCCCTCTTCCTTTTTCTCCTGCGCCCCGAGGTGCCCCGCCAAGACGAGGAGACTGGCGACAGCGAGTGCGTGCAGTTTCATGAGACGGTCCCTTGGTTGCTGTTCCGACAACGTGGAAGCCAGGATTCTAAAGCCACCGCCGGCCTCGGGGAAAGGCCGCAAAGTCGGCTGGCAGCGGCGGCAATTCCTTCGATTCTCGCCTGACCGGCACGGCGAATCACGCGCAATTTCACCCGGCTACGCCCCGGAAATCCCCTGGAGAGGCCGTCCGGCCGACGGCTAAACCGGTTATGACGGTTCGTCAGGCACGCCTTCAGCTCGCGAGTAAAGCGGACACTCTTGTCCGCCGCCGCGATCCTGGCGGATTGCCAGCGCCCAGTTGAGCCCCGACCCGGCGGACAGGAGTCCGCCTTATGTGTCTTAGCCCTTGGGCTTCGCGTTAGGTTCCGCCTTTTCGGCGGCGGGCTTGCTCTTGTCTCCGTTGGTCGGCTTCGGCTTGCCCACGTCGCCGCCTGCCTTGGTGGCGGGCGTTTTCTCCGGCTTGGGCTGCGGCGCTTCGATGGGCGCCTTGGCGGGCGCTTTCTTGGCGACGCCTGTCACCGGCTCGGACTCGAACGCCAGGCTGGCGCCACCCAGCGCCGCGGAACTCAGTACGGCCGCGAACTGCCCCTGGCCGGCCTTCTCGGCCTTCACGCGCACTCGCAGCGGACGAGACTCGCCCGACTCGAGCTGGCTGATCGCCGCCAGGGTCACCGTGCGAGTCTTGGCGTCGTAGGTCGCCTGCGAGTCCCCCTCGATCCCCTCGTAGGCGATGAACTCCGGCAGCTTGAGCGAGAGCTTCAAGTCGCTGTCCGGCGAGGCGCCGTTATTCGACACTTGCAGCGAACAGGTGAACGACTCGCCCTGTTCGACCTGGCTTTGGCTGGGGAGCACGGCCACGGCCAGGTCCAAGGGCTTGATGATGCTCGTCACCGACGTGG
Source organism: Planctomycetia bacterium (assembly GCA_041497795.1). Lineage (GTDB taxonomy): Bacteria > Planctomycetota > Planctomycetia > Pirellulales > S012-138 > JBGQHD01. The sequence goes on along the minus strand of JBGQHD010000307.1, from coordinate 1,845 downwards.
CGTTCTTCATCGGCCGGCCGTCGCAGTCGAACGAGGCCTCGAACTTGCTCTCCAGCTTGCCCGGCGTGTTGCTCCGCACCGCGATCTGGATGGGGGCCGACGTCTTGCCCGGCTCCAGCGGGAGCAGTTTCCAGGTGTTTCCGGAGGCCGCGGAATCGGCCCGCCGCGCCGCCTTATCGAGTGTCACCGCGACCTGCGGCTGATCGACCTTGGCGTCCCCCTGATTGGTGACGGTCACGGAATACGTCAGCTTTTGTCCTTTGTATTGCGTCTCGAAGTCCGGCTGCACGGCGATCTTCAGCTTGCCCAGCCGAACCTGCGTGGCCACGGTCTCCGACTCCTTCCGCCACTCCGACATCTTCGCGCCGTTGGTCATGGTCCCCTTCACGCCCGGCCAGGTGACCACGGCCTGCGATTTGTACGTGCCGGGCTGGGAAGCCTCGACGATCACGGTCCACTTCTTCTCGGCGCCCCCCTCCAGCCGGTCGTGCTTGAGCGTCACGACCTCCTTGCCCGCTTCGGCGTCGCCGCCGGCCGTCTTCAGGCCGCGGTCGAGCTTGTCCTCCAGGGTCAGGTCCTTGACCGCCTCGTTCCCCTCGTTCTTGAGGACGTAGGTGTACTCGATTTTGCGGCAATTATCGATTGGGCTCTTGGGCCCGGTCTTGGTGAGGCGGATGACCGACTCGGTGATCTCGGTCTCCAGCCGCAGCAGCGGGTCGTATTGCACGCTGACGTAGTTCACCAAGGGGCCGCGCTCCGAGCCTTTGGCCGTCACGGTGATCACGGCCCGGTCGCCCGGCTCGAGCAAGCCGATCGTCCACACCGCGGAGGCGTCCTCGCCACCGGACGGCAGCGTGGTCTGCTGCCGGCGGCCGGTCACCGCTTGCTTTGCTTTGTCGGTCATGCTGACCTTGGAGTCGGAAATCGTCATCTTCCCCCGGATGAGCTGGGTGACCCGCACGTTGGCCAGGGCCACGTTCCGCTTCGACTGGTCGGAGACGTTGGTCACGTGAATCTCGTAGTTGTAATCGCGGTCGATCTGATGCCGCTTGGGTGTGATCGTCTCGACCGCCAGCAGGCTGCTGCTCTTATCGCCGGTGGGCAGGACCAGCTCGGAGCGGTTCGGCTCCAGCATGTCGTCTTCCGCCTTCTCGGCCTTCGTCGGGGCCTGGGCGACGCGGATCGGCTGCTCGCCGCCCTTCTTCGTCCCCTCGTCGGTCCCGGCTTTGGCGGCCGTCAAGGTCACGTCGGTCTTGGCGTCGGCAGTCTTGCCGCCCTCAGCCTTGTCGTCGGTCTTGTCCGACGCCTCGCTCTTGTCCGTCTTGGCGTCCCGCGTCACGCGCGGCTTCTCCCTCTCCGACCGGACGTTGCCGCAGCCCGCCAACACCACGCCGCCGATGATCAGCGTGAGCACCAGATGAAACGTAGGAATGCGCATGATCTCTCCTTGAAGGGCTAAGCTTGCCTGCGAACCGCCGCACGAGTGTGTCGCTTACCGACGAGATTGCGCGCCGCTGGGCGATATCAGAGCGCTTGCCGGGCGGTGTGTCAAGCGACTGGCTCGGTTTATGTCACTAACCCGACGCGCAAGCGAGGGAGAGCAGCCGCACGACTCCGAGCCGTGTCACGCCGCTCCTCGCTTGCGCGTCGGGTTAGTGTGCGAGGCATCGTTTGGCAAGCCTGGGGCGCGCCCCGTACAATACGTCGGTGATTCGCTTGCACGACGTCCGCAAGGTCTACCCTTCCCCCGGGGGCGCGGTCCGCGCGCTCGATGGCGTCAGCCTGGAGATCGGCCGCGGTGAGTTCGTCGCCGTGTGCGGGCCGAGCGGCTGCGGCAAGTCCACG
>JBGQHD010000306.1:0-6373 GCA_041497795.1 Planctomycetia bacterium | reverse complement strand
GAGGGGATAAATGGGTTGTCTGCGAAGAGGCGGCTGATCGACCCATGGGTTCCTCCATTCGTCCGCTGTCGTTACCGCATAAGGTATTGCTTTGAAGCCACTTACGGTATTTCATGCAGCGACATTAGGGCATCAAGAACGCCTTATGCGATCTCTTTTTCGCCGATTCCAAGCCTGAACAATTGTCCGGCCACCGCCGGCCGCATAGGATTTAGCGAATGCCACCCCTAAATGGAGGGACATCGCCTATGCGCACCGTATTCCGGCCCGGCTTGGAGGATATCGAAAAGGCGTTTGCCGAAGCAGTTGCGCCTTACGGCGGCACGATTTGGGACCGGTGCTGCGACGGCGACGGGAACGGCAATGGGCACAGCAATCGGCTTTGCGTCCGGGCGGTTTATCCCCAGGTGCGCGAAGTGATCGCCGGCGACCAGATTCAGCGCGGCGTGGCGCTGCGGGTGGCCGACGACACGATCGGCGTCCATCCTTATCTCTTCCGCCAGACATCCCAGATCGGGGCCATTCTGGCTTGGGTCATGGGTTCTCGCCACGTCAAGCGCGTGCGGTCGCGCGGCACGGCGGCGCAGGCGGCCGAGGTGCTCGATGACCTGCGGCGCCTGGTGCAGGCCTGTTCGGACGAGATGATCCTGCAGAACGCCGTGCAGCACATGCGGCTTTCGACCGAGGTGCCGGCCAACGTCGTGCTGTGGCTGATGCCGCTGGTGGCCGGATTGCCCCACCATCAGGTAGGCGACGTGCTCGACCGCATCACCGTGCGCTTCGAGGCCCAACGCAATCGCACGCTGTTCGAGCTGATGAACGCCGTCTCGGCCGTGGCCCATGAGACGCCCGACGCCGCCACGCGATGGCGTCTCGAAGAAGTGGCCGGTAGTCTTCTGGCGCGCAATCTCGCCGCGCGAAATCGCCCGACGGTCCGTGCCGGCCGACGGCGACGGCTGGCCGCCTCGCGGCGCTGATGCGCGGTCGTGTGGTGTTTCGTGCTGATTCCTTGCCAACAAGTCTCCTGTGCACGTGGCGCCGCATTCGTTAGACTGCTGACCGACCGTAGGTCGATCTGATGCCCGCAGGGATGCAATCGATGACCACCGACGACGAGGGTATGGGCCGACGTCCTACCCGTAACGGGCGCCGTTTCCGTTTTCTTCAGTTCCGGCTGCGGAGCTGGTTCCTCGTTGTGCTCTTTCTGGCCCCTTGGTGCCTGCTAGCTCGACAGTGGCTTCCCAGTGGGGACTCTCTGGAAGCGCGCCTCAGCCGACCCGTCGAGCTTCAGTTTCACAAAGTGCCAATACAGACCGTGCTCGACGATTTGGCCAGGCAAGCCAAAACGCCCATCGAGGTCAACTGGCTTCACGCGGCTGCCGTCGGCGTAGACGCTTGGACGCCTGTAACCGTCTCGCTCTGCGAGCGAGTTCCGCTGCGAACGGCGCTGTTTCTGGTGCTTTACCCGCTGGAGCTAGGGCATGTGCCCAGCGGCAAGGATTGCCTCCGGGTGGTCGCACCCATCGTCACCGCGGCAGAAATGCGCGAGGTCGGTTTTTGCGGTATGGCTGATCAGACGGCAGTTGAGTGATCTCGCCTCGCGATGGGCGCCGTCGCGAATGCGCGCCGCGCTGGGCTTCTCGCGACTGGCTCGCGTGGGACATCCGCATCGCTCACGGTACAATTCCGCAGTTCGCGTATCGACCTATCCCACGCCCTGAGGCGATACGTCTGTGCGAAACCCTTTGGAGTGCCGGCCGCATGCCTTATTCGCTTGTCATCTTCGGCGCGTCGGGGGACCTGACCAGCCGGAAGCTGGTGCCGGCGCTATATTGGCTGTATCGCAAACGCCGCTTGCCCGACGAGCTGAAGATTGTCGGTTTCTCGCGGAGCCCCCTGGACGATCAGGCCTGGCGCGACATGCTGGCCGAATCGACCGCCAAGTTCGTGGGGGGCCACTTCGACGCCGCAGCCTGGCGGAAATTCGCCGCGTCGATCTACTATCACGCCGGCGACGTGGCCGACGTCGAAGACTTTCGCGCGCTCAAGCAGACGCTCGGTCGCTGCGAGGAGGGCAAGCCGTGCGTGCGGGTCTATTACCTGGCGACCGCGCCGCAGTTCTTCGAGAACACGGTGGCCAACCTGGGGGCCAGCGGACTGGCCGACGGGCAGTGCGGCCAGCAGCGGCTGGTCGTGGAGAAGCCCTTCGGCACCGACCTGGCCACCGCACGGCGGCTGAACGAGGCGCTGCACCGCACCTTTCGCGAAGAGCAGATCTTTCGCATCGACCATTACCTGGGCAAGGAGACGGTGCAGAACATCCTGGTGTTCCGCTTCGCCAACGCGATCTTCGAGCCGGTGTGGAACCGCAACTTCATCGACCACGTCGAGATCACCGCGGCGGAAAGCGTGGACGTGGGCCGGCGGGCCGGCTATTACGAAACGGCCGGCGTGCTGCGCGACATGTTTCAAAGCCACTTGCTGCAGCTCCTGGCGATCGTTGCCATGGAGGCCCCCAGCCGCTTCGAGGCCAGCGCCGTCCGCAACGAAAAGGTCAAGGTCCTCGAGGCCATTCGTCCGTGGGATCCGGAGGACGTGGCCGCCAACACCGTCCGCGCCCAATACGACGGCTACCGCGACGAGCCGGGCGTTGCCCCCGACAGCCAGACGGCCACCTTCGCCGCGGTTAAGCTGCTGGTGGACAACTGGCGCTGGCAGGGCGTGCCGTTCTACCTCCGCAGCGGCAAGGCCATGAGCTGCCGCACCACGCAGATCGTGATCCAGTTCCGCCAGCCGCCGCACCTGATGTTCAACTCGTCCCGCTCCCGGCACTTGGAGGCCAACCGGCTGGTGATCCAGATTCAGCCGGACGAGGGGATTCAGTTGCACCTGCAGACGAAGGTGCCGGACGAGGAGATGAAGCTGCGGCTGACGGAGCTGCAGTTCCGCTTCGCCGAGGCGTTCAAGTCGCTGCCCGACGCCTACGAGCACTTGCTCTTGGACGTGCTGGAGGGCGACCAGAGCCTATTCGCCCGCCGCGACGAGGTGGAGCTTTCCTGGGGCATCATCGACCCCATCCACCAAGCCTGGCACGAGCTGGGCCTGCCGGACCTGGCGACCTACGAGCGCGACGGCTGGGGACCGAAGGAAGCCAGCAAGTGGATCTGGAAAGACGGCCGCGACTGGCTGGATGTGTGCCCGGTGCTGAGAGAGCAACCGGACGAGGTGGCGGTGTGATCCAGGCGGCGCCGCGACAGCGAAGGCTGGCGCTAGAGAACGTTGAACGTCCAACGTCCAATGTCCAACGTCGAACACCGAGTCGTTCGATGTTGGGCGTTGGACGTTCAACGTTGGACGTTCGCGTTCGTCACCTTGTCACCCTGTCACCCTCAGCCGGCGGCAGCCTCTCGAGCAGCGCAACCATCTCCAGCGCCGCAGCGGCAGCTTCGGCCCCTTTGTTGCCCTTGTTGCCGCCGGCACGGTGGATGGCTTGCTCCAGCGTCTCACAAGTCAGCACGCCGAAGAGCACGGGCACGCCGGTCCGCAGGCCGATCTCCATCAGGAAGTGGCTCACCGCCTGGTTGATGTAGCGGTCGTGCGTGGTCTCGCCGCGGATCACCGCGCCCAGGCAGATCACGGCCGCGTACTTGCCGCTGCGTGCCAGGCGATCGGCGGCCAGAGGAATCTCGAACGATCCGGGCACCCAGGAGACGTCGATGGCGTCGTCCTGCACGCCCGCCGCCGCCAGCGTCTCCTGCGCTCCGCGCAGCAGCTTGGAGGTGATCGACTCGTTGTAACGAGAGACGACGATGGCGAAGCGGGACATCGGCATGCCGGTAGCGGCCTCTCTCAGTTTCGTGCGGCGGGCGCGATCGGTTTTGGGAATTGTTTGAGCACGAATCGGCCGGCCAGCGTGTACGCGTCGTCCACGGCATGGTGGCCGTCGGCGGGGGCGACGACCAGTTCCACGGGCACTACGCGGCGGTCGGGCTGGCGCTGGCGGGCCGTGGATACGAGCCGTCGGGCCACGGCGATGCAGTCGTCGGTGCCGACGCGTGGATCGTCGTTGCCGATGCTCAGCAACACCGCGCGGCCGGCCAGCTTATCGGCCAGTTGCAAGGCGTTTAGCGGCCGTACCTGTCTCTCGGTCAGGCCGGCAAACTCTTCCAGGACCAGCAGGTTCGTGACCGGCGAGACGCACGTCACGGCCAGCACGCGCGGCTCGGCGGCGGCAAAGTGCAGGGCGCAAAAACCGCCGCGCGACGTGCCGCAGGCCGCCACACGATTGGCATCGGTATAGCCCTCGCGAACCAGGTAGTCGAGCACTTGGGAGCATCGCTTGGTGAACGGCGCCATCAGCTCTTGCCCGTTCTTCACTCGGTGCGCCCACCCCGACAGGGCCGCCGGCTCGCCCTTGGGCTGATCGTCCCCATGGCAGGGAGGGTCGAGCGTGACGTACAACCAGCCCTGCTCGGCCAGTTGTCGGCCGGTCTCGATGTAGACGCTCTTGGGCATGTCGTCCACGCCGACCGCGAACACGAACAGCGTCGCCGCCGGCGAGGAAGGCTTCTCGCCGAACATGCCGAAGCGGGTGCCGTCCGGCGTCTTCAACACGCGCATGGCCGGCTCGGGCCGATCGGCCGGCGCGGCTGGGGCCGGTGGCTGGAGAAGGCCCATGAGGACGATCGCGGAACAGGCGATCTGTGGAGCAGTTGAAAAGCAGCGCACGGAAACTCCTCGGGTTGCAACCATCGACCGGCGGGAGTTAGTCGTCTTCCCCGCGATGGTCGCCAAACAGCTCCGCCTCGGCGAACAGTCGCGCCAGCGGCAGCTCGAAGCCTGGCAGCAGCGGAGTGGTGTACACGTCGTTCGCGCCAAAAACCAGCTCCGTGCTCTTGCGGCCTTTGCGGCGGAAAACGGTGAACGACTTGCGGAAGCGGTCGATGATCCAATATTCGATGACGCCGGCCTTCTCGTACTCCTTGCGTTTCGCGTCGTAGTCGCGTTTGCGGGCGCGGCGGCCGGGCGAAAGGAACTCGATGGCGATCGTCGGTGGGTCGCGATCCACGTCCGGCAGCCGGCCAAGCCCGGCCCAGATTACCCGATCGGCACGGCGACGGTTCTTGCCGGTGCGGACGGTGTGCTCCGAAACCGTGTAGTCGAGCGACTTGCCCAGCGGATGCCGCTCACGGTAGTTTCGCAACAACTGCCCAAGCAGGTCATTTGGCGCACGTTCTTCAATTCCAGCCGGTGGCGTCACGACAAGCACCTCGTTGATGAGTTCGTAGACGTAGCCTTCCTCCCAGTCTTGGGCCGCATCGAACTCCTCGGGCGTCATCAGCGTGCCGGCCACGCCGGGGCCGATCATCAGATTCTCTGAAACGATGCTCATGACAACCGTCCTTTCCTGCGGCTCAACAAGCCTGCTTCCCGCAGGTGCTTGCGGCACCACGTCGTATCGGCCCGCGACAGGCCGGCCGGCGCCCGATCATACCTCAGCAGCTCGGGATAGGCTCCGGATTCCCAGCAGCGGGCGAACGCCGCTTGCAAATCGAGCGTCACGTCGGGGTCGCCGTTGGTCAGCGGCACCGCCACCTTGGGCAGGGGGTCTCGCAGACCCAGGCGATACACCTCGTACTGCGAGGGGAACCAGCGCGACACGGCGACCACGTAGGCAAACGGTTGCAGAGCATCGAGCCGCTCCTTGGGCACGCGAACGGTCGGCTGTCCGCGTCGCAGCAGGTCGATCTCCACCAGGTTGGCCCCGGCTTGCCAAAGCTCGTCGCCCTTCTGCAAATACGACTTGCGGCCGGCACCGGCCACTTTGTTGTCGGGGCTAAGCACTTCGATAGCTGTGACGATGCGGTTGCCCGCCGCCGGCTCGATAATATGAATCAGCGGCTGCCGGATTTCCTCGCGAAACATCTCGAGCACCACGGCTCGATCCGGCTTGGCCGCGGTGGCTGTCCCACCTCCCCGTCCAGCCCGCCGGCGAGTTCGCACGAGGGACACGTCCGGCCGCAGGGGACGCTCGCTTTCCACGACGTACAACCTGTGCTCCGACAACGCGGCATAGCGCGGGCGAAGCATCGGCTGCAGCATTTCCTTCAAATATGTGATGAGACTATCGTGGAAATCCGGCCAGATTTCAGGCCGTTCCAGATACGGATCCATGCCGGGAAAGGGGCAATGCATCTCTTCACCAGCCGCATTGGAACTTGCGCCGAGTCACGGATTCTACTTCCTACCGTCGTTTGGTCCCCGTGCCGCTTCGCTTCTTGGCCGACTTCTTGCGCGCACGCGGCCCGGGGGCCAGCGTTCCGCACAACAAGCCCTCGGTGCTTAGATCCTCATCGATGTCCGGCCAGTGGAT
>JBGQHD010000305.1:0-6380 GCA_041497795.1 Planctomycetia bacterium | reverse complement strand
GGTGGGCCGCCAGGCCGCCGACGATTTGAAGCGCCTGACGAGCGATCCCCAGGAGAAGGTCAAGGCCGCCGCCGCCAGGGCGCTCGCCGGCGTGGGCGATCGGCGGTCGCTGGCCGCGCTGGTTGGCCTCCTGTCGGCCGACGACGTCAACGTCCGCGTCACGGCGGCCGTCACGCTGCGGGCGCTCACCGGCAAGGATTTCGCCTACGCGGCCTACGACACCACCGCCAAGCGCGACGAAGCGATTGCCAAGTGGAAGTCGTGGCTCGCCGGCGACGGGCGCACCGCCAAACTGAACCTCCCGCTGAAGCCGCTGGGTGCCGGCGTCAGTTATCTCAACGGCAACACGCTGCTGGCTTTCGGTTATACGAACAAGGTCATCGAATACGATCCCAGCGAGCGCGAGGTCTGGAGCTTCGACGCCGCCGGCGCCTGGAGCGCCGAGAAGATGTCCAACGGCAACGTGCTGATCGCCGTCTACAACGGCGGCAAGGTTGTGCAGGTGGACCCCACCAAGAAGGTCGTCTGGGAACATGCTTGCAGCAGCCCGCTCAATGCCAAGGCCCTGCCCAACGGCAACGTCTTGATCGCCGAGTACGGCGGCGGACGGATCGTCGAGGTGAGCCCCGACAAGAAAGAAGTCTGGACCTATGCCTGCAACGGCTCGCCCACTGACGTGCACCGGCTGGACAACGGAAACACGCTGGTCGCCATCAACGGGGCCGGCTGCCGCGAGGTCAGCCCCGACGGCAAGATCGTGTGGGAGCACACCGGGGGCAGCGTCTACGGTTGCCAGCCGCTCCCCAGCGGCAACGTGCTGATCGCCGATCTGGGCGGCCAGGTCATCGAAGTGACTCGCGACAAGAAGATCGTCTGGCAATACGCCTGCTCGAACCCGGTGGATTGCTTCCGCCTGCCCAACGGCAACACGCTGATCACCGAGAACGCCCGGTTCACCGAGGTCACGCCGGACAAGAAGGTGATCTGGTCCAAGACCGGCTGCAGCTACGGCAGCGCCCGCAGGTAAGGCGGACGCTCTTGTCCGCCGTCCTCAGTCTGTGGACGCCTTGTCCACGCGTTTCGCACCGCAGGCGATCCCATGAACCGACCCACGCGATGCTTTGCGTTCGCCACGCTCGCCGTCACGCTCTTCGGCGCGTTGACGGCCAGCCGAGCTGAGGAAGCGGCCACCTCCGCCGGCGCCTCGTACTACGAGCAAATCCTGCGGGAAAAACGGATCGAGCCGACGGCCACAGGGCTGCTCCGGTATTTTCGCGCCTTGCATCCCGACGAAGCGTATCGCCGGCGCGTGGCCCAGTTGGTCGAGGATTTGGGCAGCACCGAGAGCTTTGCCAAGCGCGAAGCGGCGATGGCCCAGCTTGTGGTTCTGCTGCGGCCGCCGCGGGAAGCACTGACCGCCGCCATGAGCGGCACGGACCCGGAGGTCCGTTGGCGGGCCAAGCAGATCCTCGAGATCGTCACGCCCGAAAGCGAGCGAGTGCTGTATGCGGCGCTGCGCGTCGTCGAAGAGAAGAAGCCCGAAGGCTTGGCCGCCGAGCTGATTCGCGCGGTGCCTTTGTGCGACAAGCCGCACCTGGTTTACGCCGTGGGCGAGGCGCTCAAGGCAGTGGCCCGGCCCGGTGACGCCCAGACGCTGCGCGGCGCCCTGGAGAGCAAGAATGCCGAGGTTCGCGTCGCCGCGGTGGGTGCTCTCGGAAAGGCGATTGGCCGCAAGGCCGCCGACGATCTGCATGCCGCGACGCGCGATCCGCAAGACAAGGTCAAGGTCGCCGCTGCCAGGGCATTGGCCGGCGTGGGTGATCGGCGGTCGCTCGATGTTCTCGTGGGTCTGCTATCGGGCGACGAGGTCAACGTGCGCGTCGCGGCTGCCGTCACGCTGCGGGCACTCACCGGGAAGGACTTCGCCTACGGCGCCTACGACACGCCCACCCAGCGCGACGAAGCGATCGCGCGGTGGAAGTCGTGGCTCGACCGCGAGGGGCGGACCGCCAAGCTGAACCTGCCGCTCAAGCCGCTGGGGGCCGGCGTCGGTTACCTCAACGGCAACACGCTGCTGGCGTTCGGCTACTCGAATCGCGTGGTGGAGTACGATCCCAGCGAGCGCGAAGTCTGGAGCTACGACGCCCCCGGCGCCTGGAGCGCAGAGAAAATGGCCAACGGCAACGTGCTGATCGCCGTCTACAACGGCAAGGTCATCCAAGTGGATCCAACGAAGAAAGTCGTCTGGGAATACGCATGCACCATTCCCCTCAACGCCAAGGCGCTGACCAACGGCAACGTCCTCATCGCCGAAAACGGCGCGCAGCGGGTCGTGGAAGTCGCCCCCGATAAGAGGGTCGTCTGGACCTACGCCTGCGGCGGCTCGCCGACGGACGTGCATCGCCTGGAGAACGGCAACACGCTGGTCTCCGTCGCGGGTGGCCGCGGCGTGCGCGAGGTGACGCCGGAGGGCAAGACCGTGTGGGACTACTCGACCGGCAACGTCAACGTTTACGGCTGCCAGCCTCTGCCGAGCGGCAACGTGCTCATCGCCGATATGAACGGGCGAGTCTTGGAAGTCACGCGCGACAAGAAAGTCGTTTGGCAGTTCGCCTCCTCGGCCGTGGACTGTTTCCGGCTGCCCAACGGCAACACGCTGATCACGGAGCACCTCCGGTTCATCGAGGTCACGCCGGACAAAAAGATCATCTGGTCCAAAACCAATTACGGCTACGGCAGCGCCCGCAGGTAAGGCGGACACTCTTGTCCGCCGTCATCCGGCGGGCGTCGAGGCGTCATCAGGCGAGCGTCGCTCCGCCGCTTGACGCTGTCCAGCGACGCGTGCGCCGCTAGAATACCTAGCGGCGGGCGCGAGAAGCGCGGTGGGATGCCTTGCGGTCGCGGCCGATTGTCGATACACGCTTCAGGGCCGCGCCGGCGCATTTCCCGCGCCGGTGAGTCACCTGCTCCGCTGGCGTGGCTGGCAGCATTCGACTGCCGCAGCCAGTCGCGCGGCGGCCGCGCTGCACGTCGGGCTGACGCCTCGACGCTCGCCGCACTGAACCGAGAAGAGAGAGCCATGATTCGACCCCTCCATGCCAGCGCCGCCGCGCTGGCCGCTTGCATTGCGCTGTCCGCCCCTTTGACGGCACAGCAGCTCTTCCCGCCGAGTGGCGAGCCCCTGCCGCCGCCGCCCGACGCGCGAGCACAGCAGCAGCCTCCAGGGCTGGCGGCCGATGCCGACGAAGCGGATGGCCCCGGCGAGGTGCTCACGCGCGGCCCCGTGCACGAGGCCTTCGCCGAGCCGGTGACCTTCAACCCCAAGCCGGGGCTGATCGTATCCAAGCCGCCGCCCGGGCTCGTCGAGGAGCTGCCCCCGGACCAGAGGCCGGAAGGGGACAACGTCGCCTGGATTTCCGGCTATTGGAGCTGGGACGATGATCGCAAGGACTTCATCTGGGTCAGCGGCATCTACCGCGTGCTGCCGCCCAGCCGACAATGGGTGCCCGGCTATTGGAACAAGGTGGCCGAGGGCCATCAGTGGGTGCCGGGCATTTGGGCCTCCGCCAAAGCGGACGTCGAGTACTTCCCGGCGCCGCCGGACAGCCTGGAGGTCGGCCCCTCCAGCGAAGCGCCCAACGTGGACCATATCTGGGTGCCCGGTAATTGGACGTGGCGGGAAACGCGCTATGCCTGGCGGCCCGGCTATTGGACGCCGGCCTACGCCGGCTGGCTGTGGGTGCCGGCCCATTACGTGTGGACGCCGCACGGCTACGTGTTCGTGCCCGGCTACTGGGACGTGCCGCTGGAGCGGCGGGGCTTGCTCTTCGCGCCGGTGTACTTCGATCCGGTGGTGATCGTCCGACCTCGCTTTTTCTATCGGCCGCGGGTCGTGATCAGCATCCCCTTGCTGACCGCTCACCTCTTCTGCCGTCCGGCGTACCATCACTACTGCTTCGGCGACTACTACGCCGCCAGCTACGTGCAGGTGGGCATCTTCCCCTGGTTCTCATTCCATCTTGGCCACCACGGCTACTGCCCCGTGTACGCCTACGATCATTGGCATCACGCTCACGATCACGACGTGCGGTGGAGCGTTTCGCTGCGGCTCGATTATGAGCACCGCCGCGACCACGTGGATGCCCGGCCGCCGCGGACCTTCGTGGCCCAGCAAACGGTGATCAACAACATCCAGAACAACACGGTCATCAACCGCAACGTGAACGTCCGGCAGATGGCGCTGGCCCAGCCGCTGAGCCAGGTGGCCGCGTCGCGGGACAGCCCGCTGCGGCTGGAGCGGGTCAACCGTCAGGAGCAAGAGCAACTCCGCGACCGGGCGCGAGAAGTCCGGCGGTTCCAAGAGGAGCGCGGCCGATTGGAAGCCTCCGGTGGTAGTGACTCATCGCGAGGACGAAACGCGGGGCCGAGCCGACTGGAGCTGCGGTCGCCGGTCGCGGCCCGCGCGGCCACGGGCGACGGACGGCAAGGCGATGGGAACCGGCCGGGAGACGGAAATCGGCAGGGAGACAGCAATCGCCTGCGCGACGGGAACCGTCAGGGCGACGGCAATCGCGCCGGAGATCGCGATCGCCAGCGCGACCTCAACCGGTCGGGCGATGGTGGCGGCGGGCCACGTGCCGGATCGACCGGCCAAGGCAACACGTCGGGTCAGAACAACCCGCCCGGCAAGGGTAAGGCGTCCGGCGGACAATCGGTCCCGCTGAAGAAAAAAGCCGAGTCGTCCGTCCCCGGGCGCGGTCCAGGCGGCGGCAATGACGACGCGCGGCCGCGCATCCCGCGCCAGGGGGGCGGCGATGGATCGCCGAATCCGTCCGGCACCGGCCCTCGCGCCGGCCCTCGAGAGGAGAACGGGCCGCCGATGCCAAGGGCGAAGGAGAATCGCTCCTTTACGCCGGGCGGCAATTTCGTTCCGCCCCGCAACAACGTCGGCCCCGGCGCCGGCAACAATTCGCCCGTCCCGGGACCCCAGACCGAATCGGCCCCGCGCGGCAACTTCCAGCCGCTGCCCGGAAACGCAGGCAATCCCGGACCTCGCCGCAAGCAAGGGCCCGTCCCCGCAGACCGCAAGGACGACGACGGCGACGACGACCGGCCGCGATTCTCGCCCGGCGGCGGCGGTGGGGGCGGCGGCGGCGGACCTCAATCGCGCCGGCAGTCCGACAACGGCCCGCGGCGCAAGCGATAGACCGTTCGGCGTTGCCCCTGCTTGGCCGAAGCCGCAAGGTAGCTGAACTCGCCAGAGTTCAGGCTCCCCGAATCCCGAAGTCTGGCGACTTCGGCTACCGAGGAGTCGACCGCCTTCGGCTACCGGACCTAGTTCAGCCGGATTTCGCTGCCCGTGGCTAGGTGATAGATGCACCGCTGGCGCTCGGCGCGGCCGCGGGCTTCCGCCGTGACCCGGTCGCGGACGAGCTCGCTGATGTCGAGATAGTGCGCCCCGGTCGCGTCGTCGCGCCACGCGCCGACGTACACCGGCTCGCTCGCCAGCACGTCAGCGTGCCGCCCAAGATACTCTTCGATCTGCCCGGTCGTCGGCAGTTCGGCCAGCCGCAGCTCGTACTCCGCGCGGGACACGGCATAGGCGTCGATCGCCCCGACGGGCCGCGCGGTGCGGGGGTCCAGCGTGCAGCCGCCCTCGCTCGCCAGGCGGCTGCGGATCTCTTGGGCCAGGGCCTGCCGCGTCGCCAGGGCGGGCTGCACCCGCGCGGCGACGCAGGACGTGCACTCCGGCACGCCGACGACGGTCAGCCCCGTGCCGCGGCAGGCGATGCCGGCGACGGCCAATGCGGCCACGAAGGCGATCAGGGCGATGCGGCGAGGGAGTTTCAACATGGTCCGAGTGCGTCGAGGCTAGCGTGTCTGGAGAATCCCTTTCTCGTCGAAGCGGACACTCGTGGCCGTTGTTACGCCGGCAGCCGCCTGCCGTCAAAGAAGCCCGGCTTCTCCGAGAAGCCGGGCTTCTGATCACCGAAGTGAGACACTCCCCGCACGTCGAATGCTGGCATTGCCATCGCCCGCATGGCCATAATGCCGCCAGACGCGTTGTTCTTTTTCGACCCGCGCCGCCCGCGACTTTGCGTCAACCAAGTTGGAACGGCGGGAAACCCGCCAAAGGCAACCCTAGCACTCTGGAGCAACCCATGCGGACCTCGATCCTCGTTTGCATCCTCGCAGCGCTCAGTTGGATGGCGGCCCTATTGGCCAAACCCCTGGCGGCCGAAGAGTTTCCGCTCAAGGACGGCGACGTGTGGGTCATGGCCGGCGATAGCATCACTGCCCAACACCTGCACTCGAACTACTTCGAGGCCTTCTGCTATGCCCGGTACCCCAAGCTGAAGTTCGCCTTCCGCAACTCGGGC
>JBGQHD010000304.1:0-6394 GCA_041497795.1 Planctomycetia bacterium | reverse complement strand
GTCTTTGCCCTTCGCCGGGGCGGGCTTGGCTTTGTCGGCAGGCTTGGCTTTGGCCTTAGGTTGCGGGCCGGCCAGCTCGTCGGCGAGTTCCTTGGCGCCGTAGATGTTGCGTAGCGCCTCGCTGATGCCGCGGGCGTCCACGGACACGGAGCGCCCGATGGCGTCCGAGTACATGAAGTTCCAGGGCAGCGACTGGATGTTGCCGTCGAAGATGATGCCCACCACCTCGCCCGCCTTGTTGACCACCGGGCTGCCGGAGTTGCCGCCGATGATGTCGGCCGTGCAGACGAAATTGAAGGGCGTGTCGAGATGGAGCTGGTCCTTGTGCTCGTGCCAGCTCGCAGGCAGCTTCCAGGGCTCTTTGCCGCCGTGGGCCTTTTCGTGCTGGAAGGCCCTGCCCAGCGTGGTCCAGGGGGGCACGGCGCGGCCGTTCTCCTCGTAACCCTTGACCACTCCGAACGACAGCCGCAGCGTGAACGTCGCGTCGGGGTAGGTGTTCGTGCCCTTGGTGGCGAAGATCAGCTCGGCGATCTGCGCGTAGCCCTGACGCTCGACTTCCTCGATCTGCTCCTCGCTGATCTTGCGGACCCGGCGGGTCTCGGGGTCGAGGGTCCTGGCCAGGCGGATCAGCGGGTCGCTGGAGTCTGCGATCGCCTTTTCGCCTCCTTTGGCCAGCTCGCGGCGGAAGTCCACGTCGGCCAGCTTGGTGCCGCTCACCAGCTCGGCGGCCCGGTCCTGCGGGCTCTTGCCGGCCAGCATCATCCGCACGAGCGGATCGTCCCCGCCCCGGCGCTCGGCCAACAGCGACAGGTCGTCGGCCAGCTCGTGCTGCTCGAACTCCTTGTAGATCGGCGCGGCGGAGAACAGCTCCTGCTCCAGCGAGGCGCGGTTCGATTCGCGGTATTCGCGCAGCCGCTCGGCATTGGGCTTCTGGTCCTCGGCGGCCATCTGCACCAGGGTTTGTGCGATCCCCAGCAGCCGCGTGCTGAACATCAGCCGCAGCCGCTGCAGGCTGGCGCGGGTTTCCTGCGCGGCGGCAATCTGGTCCCAAGCGCTGGCGTGCTCGCGAAGTTTCGGGTCGGCCTGCGCCTTGGCGCGGAGGGCCTTCTCTTCCGCCGTTTTCCGAGCGATGAACGCCGGGTTTTGCAATCCGGCCAGCATGCCGATGTAGGCCTTGCGGCTGTTTTGGATCGAGAACAGCTCTTCGTTGGCTTGCCGTTCCTGCTCGGATCCTTTGCCGGCGTATTGCTGCAGCAGGATCTCCTTGCGACGCAGGTAATCCAGCGTGAACGGCACGCGCCCGTCGCGGAGGTGCTTGAGCGCGGCGACGGTGAAGATGCGGCTCGTGCGGCCCGGATTGCCCGAGATCAAGACCAGCTCTCCGTCGCCCGCCCCCGCCTTCGACCAGCGGAGGAAGTGCTCGACCTTGGCCGGCTTGTCGTTCTCGTAGACGCGGAACAGGCACACGTCCAGGTCGTAGCGCGGATACTCGAAGTTGTCCGGGTCGCCGCCGAAGAAAGCGACGTCCTTCTCCGGCGCCCACACCAGCCGGACGTCGGTGTACACCCGGTAGCGGTAGAGGTGATACCGGCCGCCGCCGTAGAGCGTGATCACGTCGCTGCGGAGTTTGGTGGCCTCGAGCGATTCTTTCTCGATCTGGGCCATCACCGCGCGGCGGGCGGCGTTGGCCTTTTCGGCGCTCATGTCGGGCGTGACCGCGGCGTTGACCTTCGCCGTCACGTCCTCGATCGAGACGAGCTGGTTCAGCTCCAGGTCGGGCGCCTTGATCTCGTCGGCCTGCGAGCGGGCCAGGAAGCCGTCGCGATAGTAATTGCGCTCCGGCGTAGAGACCTTCTGCAGCGTGTCGCTGCCGACGTGGTGGTTTGTGAGCACCAGGCCGGTGCTGGAGACGAACGACGCCGACCCGCCCACGTTGAACCGCACCGACGACTTCATCAGGTGCTCGGCCCATTCGTCGGTAGGCTCGAAGTGGTAGTGCTTCTTGAGATACTCCTTCGGCAGGTCGTTGAAGAGCCACAGCCCTTCGTCGGCGGCGGCAGGCGCGAGCGTCAGGAGCACGCCCAGGACAGTCAGCAGGCCGAGGTAACGGTTTCGTGGGATGGGCATGACGAGCTGCCTCCGTGTTCGTGCGTGCGAAAGGTGTGCGAAAACGCCCCGCTTCGGGCGAGCGGTGAGCGGCGTGCATTCTGGCGGTTGCCCCCGAGGGAAAGCAAGCTGGAATCCACGGCGCGGCCAACGCCGGGGGGCTTCAGACATCGCGGCACGCCGGCATACAATGTGCTACCCAAGCACCCCGGCTGCTCGCAGCAGCCGGGGTGCTGACTGCGGTGACGCCCGCCACGTTGAAAACGTGCCCCACGACCTGGAGCCGTCATGAATCAAACCAGCGAAGTCTCCCAGGGCCTGGCCGAACTGCACACGCCCGCCGCCATCCGCGAGCGCCTGGAGCATGGCCCGTCGCACAGCTACCTGGGCGACTTTGTGCTGGGGGCCATCGACGGCTGCGTGACGACGTTCGCCGTGGTGGCCGGCGTGGCCGGCGCCGAGCTGGCCCCGGCGGTGGTCATCATTCTCGGCCTGGCCAACCTGCTGGCCGACGGCTTCAGCATGGCAGCCAGCAACTTTCTGGGCAGCAAGTCGGACCGCGAGATGGTGGAGCGGATTCGCCGCACGGAGGAGACACACATCGACTTGGTGCCGGAAGCTGAGCGCGAGGAAATCCGCCAGATCTTCGCCGGCAAGGGGTTCGACGGCGGCCTGCTGGAGAAGATCGTCGAAGTCATCACCCGCGACCGCCGCCGCTGGGTGGATACGATGATCACCGAGGAGTGGGGCCTGCAGTTAGAGGCCCCCTCGCCCTGGAAGTCCGGCCTGGCGACGTTCACGGCCTTCGTGCTGGCCGGCTCGGTGCCGCTGCTGCCGTTCGTCTTGCCGATCCCCTGGAGCGCCGGCGCGGCGTTCGCCGTCAGTGCGGCGGCCACTGGCGTGACCTTCGTGCTGGTCGGCGTCGCCAAAGGCTATGTCGTGCAGCGGTCGCCGTGGTGGTCGGGCCTGGAGACGCTGCTGGTCGGCGGCGGGGCGGCGGCCCTGGCCTACGGCGTCGGCTTCTGGCTGCGGGCCATCGTGGGCGTGGGGGAGTGAGGCGGCGCATTCGAGAGACGGAGTGTATCCCATGAAGGCACGCGTGCGAAAATGGGGCAATAGTCTTGCCTTGCGGATTCCCAAGGCCTTTGCTGAGGGAGCCGGGCTTCGAGCCGATGCTCTGGTGGAGCTGTCACTGAGTCAGGGAAAACTGGTGGTCCAACTGCTCGCTGAAAAGCCGTTCTCGTTGGAACGGCTGCTGGAGGGGGTGACCTTGGATAACCTCCATGGCGAGTGGGACAGTGGACCGCCCGTCGACAGGGGCGGCTGACCGACGCGCAAGCACCCCGGCTGCTCGCAGCAGCCGGGGTGCCGGACGGACTATCGTTGCGCCGGTCTCATCTCGCGGAGCGAGATGTCTACTATACGCTCGCTGGCACGATGAACCCCTTGCGGTACTCGCGGGTGAGCATGGCCGCCGCCTTCGAGTTGCCGGGGATCGTCTCCTTGGCCGCGTCGATCTTGAGCTGCTCGCCGAACTGCACCGTCGGCTTGGCGGTGGACTCATGCTCGCCCAGGTGGGCGACGAATCGCTCAAACGTCTCGGCCGTCTCATGCTCACTCTTCAATCGCTCTTTGGCTTCCTCCAGCGGCAGCGACGTGCCCAGCCGGTACGAGATGTTCCCCAGGTGGCACAAGGCGCTGCTGAGGTGCCCTTTGAGGATATCGCCGTTGAGGTCCTCGTGCTTGCGGCTCCGCACGGCCTTGACGAAGTTGGCGAAGTGGTGTTTGTCGTCGCCGTTGTTGAACGTGGTGACCTTGTTGCCGTTCTTGTCGAAGACGGTGCCCCCCGCGTAGTTGGGGCTGACGAGGTAGCCTTCGCTGCCGTAGAAGATCACGCCCACCATGGCCCCTTGCAGTGGCTTGGTCGGCAGGCCGCGGACCTCGAACACCAGCTTCTTGTCGCTGTAGCTGTGGATGCAGACCTGCGTATTGGCCGTCTCGCCGGCATCGACGTAGGCGTAGCGGCCACCGTAGCTCTGCACTCCTGTGCCGATGTCGCTCACGCCCAGGCCCCAGCGGCCGATGTCCATCTGGTGGATGCCCTGGTTGCCCAGGTCGCCGTTGCCGTAGGCCCATTGCCAGTGCCAATCGTAATGGAACTGCGGCCGCGTGATCGGCAGCATGGGGGCCGGCCCGGTCCACAGGTCGTAATCGACTTCCGCCGGCGGCTTGAACTCGCCCTTGGGGCCGATCGACGGCCGCCGCTTGTAGCACAGCCCGCGGGCCAGCTTCACGTCGCCGAGCTTGCCGGACTGGATGTACTCGATGGCCTCGCGCATGCCGGGGTTCGAGCGGCTTTGCGTGCCGGCCTGGCAGATGCAGTTGTGCTTGCGGGCGGCTTCGACGATCCGCCGGCCCTCGCTGACGTTGTGGCTGACGGGCTTTTCGACGTAGACGTCTTTGCCCGACTGAATGGCCCAGATGGCCCCCAACGCGTGCCAGTGATTGGGCGTGGCGAAGGTGGCGATATCGACCGAGGCGTCCTCGAAGACCTTCCGCATGTCCTTTTCGATCTTCGGCCGCCGGCCTTGCTTTTGGGCGATGCCGTCGGCGGCCCGGTTGGCGACCTTCGCATCGACGTCGCAGATGTAAGTCACTTCGGCGTCCGGCCGGCCGGCGAAAAAGCCATAATGGCTGGCCCCGCGGCCACGCACGCCGACGCAGGCCACGCTCAGCTTCTCGGCGGTAGACCGGCTGGGCTTATCTTCCTCGGCAAACACGCCAGTCATCGGTCCCGCGGCCAGCGCAGCGGCCGTGGCCAGGAGCGAATCTTCCAAGAAACGACGACGGTGGAGAGACATCAGAGGCTCCTTTCGGGAGAGGACAAAGGCAGGCGAAGCGCGGCGGGCCAGCGCCCGGCCGGAATCCTCGGCGCGAGAACCCTCGGGCCGAGAATCCTCAGCGTAGGCGTCCCTAGTGTAACAAACGCCTTACGCCGATTGCCACCCGTTTGTCCGCGCCGCCGCGCAGTGGAGAAGAACGGCTGGCGACGAACTGGCCGGCGGGTGCCCGCGCTCCCCTGATTGGCAGACTTAACGCCGGCGCTCGTGCAAGGGAACGACCGGCGTCGGTGACGCGGCGTCATCGGCCGGTTGGGACCAGCCGCTGGCCAGCGCGGCCCCCACACTCGACGCACCCTTCGGGGCCGTTGCTTCCTTGAGCGTCAATTCGAGCAGACTGCGATTCAGCTCAGCCCGCAGTTGCGCCTCGACTCCCTCTTCGCCCAGTGGGCGCGTGATGCGTTTGTGAAATTGGCAGCCGCAGACGTAGTGTTTTCCCTCTACGCCGAAGTACACGATGCGGGCCAACAGAAAGATGAACGGCACTCCCCCCAGCGCCACGACGAAGTTCTTCGACTCGGGAGGCTCGGACAACCAGAACGACAAGCCGCGGGCCGAAATGTTCTTGCACTCGACCCAGGAGAAGTCCGTCTGCTTGGGCAGGGCCACGCCGTTGTAGGGAGCCACAAGCTGCTTGCATCCGTAGGCATGACGGGCTCCCTGGCGCCGTTCGCCGCTGCCTGTTTGCCAAAACAAGTCATGGACCGCCTGGAACAGCCCTTCGTCCTTCGAGTGGATGCGCATGTTCTGCTCGGATGTGATCGCGGCCGGTGCTGCTTCGAGCCGGCCGATGCCCTCCTGCTCCCGGACCAGGCGCCAGAAGCTCGCCATCCCAAAGATAGCTCGAAAAGCGCCGGCTGGCGTTGACGGCCGGCTCTTGCCCCACACTAGCCCAACGTGCAAGCGAGGGTACGTCGGCGGGGGCCACCCTCGCTTGCGCGTCGGGCTAGCGTCTGGCTCTTGCCGAAGCCGCTCGGCCGGCTTTGCGGCACGTGCGGGTCGTGCTTGTCCGTCTGATTGCAGCGACCGGTGCACGAGCCACACAGATCTCCTCGTCCTCGTGCTGGTCATCCTCGACGTTATTCGAGGACGAGCACGAGCACGAGGACGAACTTCGTTGCGGCTACCTGTTGAGCCTTTACCGCGACTCGATGGTGATCGTCTGCTTCACCGTCTGGAAGGGATTGAACTTGTAGGGCATGTCGCGGTGTACCAGGCGGTCGGCGACCCCGGTGCCTCGCAGCAGCTCGCCCTCGTCGAAGGCCTTTTCGCTGGCGAACACGGTGATCGTCTCCTTGCCGGCGCCGGACTTCACGTTGAGCTTCGGCTGGCCTTCCGGCGGGAAGCGAAACTGCGCTCCGGCCTTCACCTTCGTCGTCGAGGCGGCG
>JBGQHD010000303.1:0-6420 GCA_041497795.1 Planctomycetia bacterium | reverse complement strand
GCGCTCGTCGCACCAGCTCACCGTCCGCTGTAAGAGCGCCAGGTATTCGTTCCAGGCGACTTGCTGGCCGTCGAGCGAATAGCTCGGCTTGGGATTGGCGGTGATCTCGGCGATCAAAGCCAAGGTCTGCGACTTGATCGTGCGGATGACGTCGGCGTCGGACACGGTGCTGTTCTCCTGGGTGTGGACGGCTCGCTCCGCGAGCCGCTTCCAACTTGTGGAGCAAGTTGGCCACCTTGGCAAGTCGGGCCCAAAGCCCGTAGGGGACGCCGTCCATGGCGTCGCGCCGCGGCGTGCCGCTGGGTCGCCGCGGCGCAGGCATCGTGCCTCCCTACGGTGGGGCAGACATTCCTGTCTGCCAGGCAGGCAAGAATGCCTACCCCACACGCCCTAGCCGGTGCTTTTCACCACATAGCGCGGGTTGAGCACCGCGGCCGCGCCGCGCTCGCTGGCCTTGAAGCGGACCACCACGTCGTGGGTGAACTCGGCTTCGCTGCCCGGCGGGGCCTGGGTGACGGTGATCGGCCAGTTCTCCATGTAGGCGAAGGCCTTCTTGAAGTCGCCGACGAACCACCACTTCTTGGCGTCGGCCTCGGCCACGCCCGAGGCCACCACCCGCCGCAGCATCAGCCGGCTGACCTCCACGCGGTACTGGTCGGCCAGCGGGTTGTCGGCCGTCGTTTCGGTGCTGCCGCTGGTGTAGCGGATTTCGCTGGCCTCGAAGATGCGGTGGGCCGCGTGGCGATAGGCCGGCGAAACCAGCACGATCATGCCACTCATCAGGATCGGCTCCGACGTGTGCGGATCGAGCATGGCGGCGAAGAGCTGCTCGGCCGCGTCCACGTCGGTCCAATCGACCAGCTCGTTGCTGGCCAGCGAGTTGATCCACGGCGTGGCGGCCTGATAGGTGTTGTAGCTCGTGCCCTTCCACTTGAAGGTGTTGGCCACGCCGATCAGCGTGTCGAGCAGCCGCTTCTCCTTGTTGAGGCCGAGCACTTCGCCGACCTCGGCCGCGCGGGCCAGCACCAGGTTCGTGCGGTCGAAGAAGATCGCCTCGCGCGTCACCGGCACGATCAGCCCGTGCTTGGTGGTCGAAGGGGTTTCGATGTAGTCCTCGCCGAAGCCGTAGGTGGGGTAGGGCATGCCTGGCCCGACGGCCTTGGCCGCGTCGCCCACGCCGGCCGCACCGGGGATTTTCTCGCCGTCGAAGCGCGTGGGGATCGTGTCCACCAGCCGCGAGGCGACGAACGCTTCGTGCCGGTAGCCCTCCAGGATCTTGGCGTAGATCACCTGACCTGTGATGTTGCGAAAGGCGGTCACATCGACTCCGTCGCCGTCGGCCTCGAGCAGCTCGACGCCGCCGTGCCGCGGGTCGAGCGCCCGGACCCAGGAGCGACCGCAGAACTGCTCGGCCAGGTCGCGAAGACTGAAGTCCTCGGGCCGCAGATGCCCTTCCTGAAGGGCTTCGCGCAGATGCTGGTACGTGCCGCCGGCGCCGTCCAGCTCGTAACGGCGACGCAGTTCGCTGGCTTTGACGAAAGGCATAGGGAATCTCCTGTAGGGTGGGCATCGCCCACCAAAATGGTAGGGTGGCTGTGCCCACCAAGTGTGGAAGGGATTCGGAAAACAGGCGGTTTTGGTGGGATTGCCCACCCTACGAGGTGGCTAGTTATTCGCTCCCACGACGCCGCGCCACGTGGTGCCGTCGCAGTAGACGTAGGCCGTTTCGCTCTGCGTGGGCGTGCAGATCGTCGTGCCGCCGTCTTCTTTGATCGTGAGCACCTCGGCGGCGTCGGCCGAGTTGTGAACGTAGAAGTCCAGGCCGGCGCTGGCCGCTTCGGGCGGCAACGTCACGTTGCGGCCGGCACCGCCGGGGTCGAGCACCTGGATGCGCTTGTCGTCGGCGGTGAGGGTCTTGTTGCCGGCCAGCGTCTCGACGTTCGAGCCTTGCCGCTTCTCCAGCCGCAGGAGCTGAAGCAGCCCGGCCGCGCGGCTGAGCAGGCGCACCTTGACCGAGGTGACGGCCGTCGGCTCGCGCTGCGCCACGTAGCCCAGGGCCAGCTCGGGGCGGACGACCGGCTCGACTTGCTGGTCCTCGAGCGCCGTGCCGCCGGCGTTCTCGCTGGCGCCGACCAGGTCGCCGATCTCCCAGGTGCCGCTGGGGCAGGCGAACTCGAAGATCCCGTCGGTGGCCACGCGGATGGGCTGCGTCTGGCCGGCGTCACTGGCCTGCATCGCCACGCCGGCGAACTTCGTGGTGAAGAGAGCCTGGTTGGCCTCTTCGGACAATTGATCGGCCTGGCTGCCGGCGGGTTTGACGTCGTCCGCATCGAGATAGACGAGGTCGCCGATCTCGATCACCGTGGCGGAATCGACGGCGCCGAGGAACTTATCGACGTCGTCGTGCCGCAAGCGAAACGTGTCGGCCATACGAGGCGCTCCTGAGGGTTAGAGCCGCGCGCGGAATGAGCGCGGCCGATTCATACGGAACTTCATGCGGTTCAGAGCAACGACGATTCCGGTGGGCGATGCCCACCCTACGTGATCAGCCGCGCCCAGCGGCGCACGTCGCCGCCGTGATCGGCGGCGTCGGGAGCCGGGCCTTTGGACTTGGGCTTGCCGCTGGGCGCCGTCAGCGAGCGATAGAACTGCGCTCGCTCCCGAATGAGCCCTTGGGCCGTGTCTTCGTCCACGGACGAAAGCTGCTCGATGAACGCGTCGCTCGTGGCTTCCCTGGGCAGGCGCACCTCGCGCAGCAGAGCTTCGATGCGTCGCCGTTTCTCCGCAAGCTGCCGCCGGGCTTCGCTCAGCGTCGCTTCGTCCAATGGCGCGTCGGCAGCCGCTGGCGGTCCGCCTGCTTCGTCGGCCGACTCGAACAGGCCGTGCGTCGTGGCCGGGTCGGCGACCAGATCGACGCTGTTCACCCGCAGGATTTGCTCGACGATGGTTTGGCCATCTTGCCGGGACGTGCGGGCTTGCACGTTGTGGCTCAGGCCGACGTTCTCGGGAGCCCACTGCGCGTCCCAGGCCAGTTGCCCGGCGACGGGATGGTGGGGATTGAAGTGCAGGTCGCCGAACAGGCCGCCAACGCTGGCCCGCACGTTGCGCAGGCAGCCGAGCCGGTCTTGATAGTCTCGCGGCGCGGCGGCCCCGCCCCTGGGATGATTGACGTTGACCTTCACCCCCTCGTAGAGCGAGACCGCCGCGGCCATGGCCGCCGCGCGATACACCCGGCCGTTGCGGCTGGAGAGGCCGAGAATCTTGACGCCGGTGATGACGCCCGAGTCGAGATTCACCTGCGGCCGCAGGCCCAGGCTGTTGGCGTATTCGAACAGGAACTCGACTCGCTCCTGTTGGCCGGCAGCGGGCTGGGGTGCGGCGTGATCTGAGATTGCGGCCGGCCGAGACGACTCTTCTTCATCCATCGGCCGATCGTGCGGCGCGACGGCCGCTGGCGTGTCCTCGGCGAGACGCGGCCTTGCCGAGTGGCAGGCGAGATGATCGCTCAAGCGGATGACGGGGCATTCCAACGTGCTGGACATTTGGCTTCTCCACAACAGGCTGATTCACAACTGCTTTTCCGCGGCGGCCAGGAAGGGTCTCGACTGACTGCCCCTCACTCGTGTGTCCATGATTCCCGAAGCCTTGTACATGAGCCAATTCGTGTTTTTGAGAAAAAATGCGACGAGCACCGGTACCTGGCCGAGCGCCGTCGAGGAGCAGCCGCTGCGGCGATTGGGTTGACTATGGCCCCCGCGCCGCATAGGTTGATTCGTAGTAGCGCCAACTTGAACGGGCGAAACGCCCCTTGAGTATCCCCTGGCAGCCTATGTCCTGGCCGCGTCGCATCGTCGCTCACCTTCTCGCCGCGGCCATCTTGGTCGCCGTGCCGGGAGCGGGTTCGCACCGCTGCTGCGCGGCGGTGTTGCCAGGGTCGGAGCAGGCTGCATCCAGCGAGTTGCCCCTCAGACCTTGCTGTCGCGATCATCGATCGGCAATGCGTCGCACGCCGACGCCGCGGTCGGTGTGCTGTTGCGGTCTCTCGACGACGCGCTGCGTCTGCCAGGAACGGAGGGCTCCGCCCTCCTTGCCCGCGCCGGCGCCGCAAGACCAGCGGCCGGCGACCGACATCGCCGTCGCGGCGATGGCGCAGTGGCACTCCGGTCTGATCGAAAGTCGGCCGACGGCGTTGGCCGCCGCGACTTCTCACCAGGCGCATGGCCTCTCGGCGCAAGAGCGGTGCGCCGTCTTGGCGGTCTGGTTGAACTGAAGCAGGTTTCGACGCTCCCCGTGCGCGCACAGCGCTGGGGATCGCGCGAGGCAATGATCCGTTCGACGCTTTTGTCTCTATCTCTCGATTCCAACCCCAAGGTCATTTCCATGAACGCAAAGATTCTCGCTTTAGCATTCGCCGCGTCGTTTTCACTGGCCCTGGCCGCCCAGGCCGAGACCAAGGTCACCATGAAGGGCGTGCACCTCTGCTGCGATCAATGCGTGAAGATCGTCGGCACGGCCGTCGGCAAGGTGGAAGGCGCCAAAGCCAAGTGCGACCAAAAGGCCGGCACGATCACCGTCACCGCGACGGACGACGAAACGGCCCAGAAGGCCCTCGATGCCCTGGCCGCCGAAGGCTTCCACGGCACGACCGACAACGAGAAGCTGAAGCTCAAGGACGATAGCGGCGCCGGCAAGGACAAGGTCAAGAAGATCACGGTCGTCGGCGTCCACAACTGCTGCGGCATGTGCTGCAAGGCGATCAAGGCCGTCGTCACGAAGGTGGAAGGGGTCACCGACACCGACGTGAAGCCCAAGGCCAAGAGCTTCACCGTGGAGGGAGAGTTCTTGCCTGCCGACCTGGTGAAAGCGCTGAACGAAGCGGGCTTCCACCCCAAGCTGGAAAAGTAGCCGACGGCAATACAGACCGGCCGCAAGGCCGAGCGTGTTCCACGAGGCGCCCGTGCAGGGCGCCTCGTTTCATTTCTGGTCGCCGTCCGGCTCTTCTTGCGCGGGCTCCCCGACTTCCGCGGGCTCTGGGATCGGCTGCATGGGCAGCACTCGATATAGCGCGTAGGTGTCGTTGCCGTAAACTCGCGGCAGATCGAGCGGCGGGTCGACGAAGGTAATCACAAAATCGGCCCGGTAGAATTCGGCCAATTGACGGACGTCATCGGTCTCTTGATCGCAGAGCGGCACTTCCGGTCCGTCGTCCAGTTGATAAATGTCGCGAATGCTCTCGGCCCACCAGACGATGGACGGCGCGTCCTGCGGAATGTCTTTCCAGTTGACCACGTCGGCGCGCTCCGCGTACCAGTGGAAGGTCTGCGCCATGCGGGGTGTGAGAAACCGCGCGTCGCGCGGCGTGGTTTCCTTGGCCGCGCGGCAAATGTCCCGCCAGTCGAGGTAAGCGACCAACTCCTTGTCGGCGCGGGGCGGCGCGCCGTGCCGCTCGAGGAGCACGGAGCCGAGGAGACCCGCCGCCAGGCCCAGGAAGACGACCCGCAGAGATTGGCCGACCCACGTGCCCCGCCAGCGCGACACCACGGTCATCATCCACAGCGCAAGGCCGAGTGGAATCAGCACGTCGGGCAGCCGAAACCAATAGAACCGCAGCAATGCGGCGGCCAGCGCCGGCTGCGAGCGCAGCGTGAAGCCGATCGCGCACCCAGCGCAGCCGAGCAGTGTGGCGCCGAGTATCACTCCGCCCAGTCGCCGGTGCGACGGGAACCGCCGAAAGGCGACGAAGGCGACGGCCCAGGCCAGCCAGGCGATACCCAGGACGATCACTTTGCCGACCGTCTTGTCGGCGCCCCAAGAAGTGGGATCGAGATGGTGCGGCAGCCGCCAGAAAACGTAGGTCCAATTGGCTTCGTGAACGTCTCCGGCCGCTGCTCCCCAGCTCAACGAAAGCGCCGGAACCAGGCCGGCCAACGACAGCAGAAAGCCGCCCACGAGCCCCGGCCAGATCGCGCGCAGCGACTGCCGTTGTCCTGGGGCGAGCAGCCAGGCGATGCCCACGGCCAGCGCGGCCCAGCCGCCGACCAGCACGTGGAACGCCGACGCCGCGCCGAGCAGGAGAAACGCCTGGCTCCACCGGTTGCGGGCCACCCGTTCCAGCCCCCAGAGAACGAGCACGTAAGCCGGACACTTGGCCTCGAAGCCGCCGATCACCCACTCGCCGGCCGGCGCGGCCACTTCGCAGCCATACACAAAGAGTGCCGCCGACAGCACCGCCAACCACCCGCGCGACACGAGCGCATAGCTCAGCCGCCGCCAGGCCCAAGCCAGGGCCAGCCACGTCAGAACCCGCCCGGTCCAAGCGAAGGCCGGCAGCGAGAGAAAGAGCGTCATCCAGCCGAATGCCGCCGTGAATACCGGGTGGGCGTCGGGCGTGTTGAGGAAGAAATCACCCGGCAGCCAATC
>JBGQHD010000302.1:0-6436 GCA_041497795.1 Planctomycetia bacterium | reverse complement strand
TCTCGACGGCCGATTACTACGCGCTGGCCGGGGTCTTCGCCAGCACGGATTACGTCGAAGCGCCGCTGGTGCCGCCGGACGAGGTCGCCGCCGCCGAGAAGGCCCTGACCGCCGACGAACGTAAGAAGAAGGTGCGGCCGAAGTACCCGTTCGCTCACGCGGTGAAGGACGCGGCGTCGCCGCGGAACCTGCGCGTTCACGTCCGCGGCAATGCCGACAATCTCGGCGCGGAGACGCCGCGGCGGTTCCTGGAAATCCTCTGCCGCGGCAACCCGGCGCCGTTTCAACAGGGAAGCGGCCGGCTGGAGCTGGCCCAATCCATCGCCAGCGCCGACAACCCGCTCACCGCGCGGGTGATGGTCAACCGCGTCTGGCAGCACCATTTCGGCAAGGGCCTGGTGCGCACGGCCAGCAATTTCGGCCTGCTGGGCGAACGGCCGACGCATCCCGAGCTGCTTGATTACCTGGCTGCCCGGTTCGTGAAATCCGGCTGGTCGCTCAAGGCCCTGCACCGTGAGATCGTCCTCTCGGCCACATATCAGCAAAGCAGCCGTTTCGACGAACGGTCTGTAGGAGGCGACCAGCCGTCTGTAGGAGGCGACTCCCGTCGCCGAACTGAGCCCCCCCTTCGCCGACAGGAGTCGGCTCCTACAAGTGAGCGGGCGAATGAGGTGGATCCCGAGAACCGACTGCTGTGGCGGATGAATCGTCGCCGGTTGGAGGTCGAGGCGTGGCGCGACGCGATGCTCACGTCGGCCGGGCGTCTCGATCCGGCGATGGGTGGCCTGCCGGGCGACCTGGCCTTGGCCGATCAGCGCCGCCGCACGCTCTACGGCTTCGTCAGCCGCCACGAGCTGAACCCGCTGCTGCGTCTGTTCGACTTCCCCGACCCGAACGTCACCGCCGAGCAACGCCCGGAAACCACCGTGCCGCTGCAACAACTGTTCGTGCTCAACAGCGAGTTCATGGTGCAAAACGCGCGGGCACTCGCGCAGCGATTGCAAACGATGGCTGGCGACGATCCGGCGCGCGTTCGACGAGCCATCGAAATGCTCTACAGCCGGCCGGCCAGCGAGCAAGAAGTGGCGATCGCGATCGAATACTTGAATCGGGCAACAATAGGCCGTGGGTCGGCGAACCAAGCCAACAGCGAACGCCTGACCCGCTGGGAGCGGCTCGCGCAAGCATTCTTGGCGAGCAATGAGTTCATGTACATTGACTAGAAGCCGTTTCAAACCCGTATTTGAAAATAATTGGCGGCTGATCGCAGCCCGGCGAGCCGAACATCCATGCCGCAATCCGAACAAAAACGGCACTGGTATCAGTTCAGCCTGCGCACTTTGCTGATCATCGTGATGGTGGCAGCCGGATTGGCGGGTGCGTGGCATGTCGTCATCGAACCCTATTTCCTCCGTCGAAGCGATTGGAGGGCCATTTTCAAACCAGGCGACCCGTTAGTTGATCTTTCCAATCAAAAAAGAGACTATCCCGAGCAGCGGGCATTTTGTGAGCTATGCGCAAAACTCAGAATTGGGATGCGCGAACAAGAGGTGAATGCCATAATGGTGGGTTATCGTCCGAAGCGAGAAAATCGAGAGGGCCTCCGACCTGGTTATTACTGCAACGTCTATACCAAGCGTGAAGAGGAATATGTCCCTAAACTTGAAGTCTATTTTGACGACAAGCATATTGCGATGATCGCCTACGCTATCGATGACGTTCTCAGGTGATGTGCGGCATGCAACACACCTACGCACTCGTGACATAAATCCCCGTGTACAACCAATCATCCCCGCACCCTTTGTCGCGTCGAGAATTGCTCAAGCGCCTCGGCGGCGGCATCGGCGTCGTCGGGCTCTCCACGGTTTTGGGCGACGCTGGCCTTCTAGCCGCCGGCGCCGCCGATCCGCGCTGCGACGAGTCCAAGAACCCCCTCGCCCCGCGCTCGCCGCACTACCCAGCCAAGGCCAAGCGGCTGATCTTCCTGTTCATGAACGGCGGCCCGTCGCACGTCGATACGTTCGACCCCAAGCCGGAGCTGACCAAGCGGCACGGGCAGCCGCTGCCCGACTCGTTCAGCAAGAAGAACGTCCGCCGCCGCGACGCCAAGCTGTTCGCCTCGCCGTTTGCGGCGCGGCCTTGCGGGCAGAGCGGCATCGAGGTCTCGGAGATCTTTCCGTACCTCCGCGAGTGCGTGGACGACCTGTGCGTCATCCGCTCGATGTACACCGACAACCCGAACCACGAGCCGGGCCTGCTGCTGATGAACACCGGCAACATGCAGCCCATCCGACCCAGCATGGGGTCGTGGCTCACCTATGCCCTGGGGAGCGAGAACCAGAACCTGCCGGGCTTCGTCGTGCTCTGCCCCGGCAAGCCGGTCGTGGGCCCTTACCTGTGGAGCAACAGCTTCCTGCCGGGCGTGCACCAGGGCACGCACATCAATAACCGCTCGCTCGACCCGCGGACGATCATCCGCGACGTGCGGAACCGGTATCTCTCCGCCGCCGCCCAGCGGGAGCAGCTCGACCTGCTGCAGGCGATGAATGAGCTGCATTTGAAGGAGCGGCCGCACGACGACCAGCTCGAAGCCCGCATTGCCTCGTTGGAGATGGCCTACCGCATGCAGGGCGAAGCGCAGGAGGCCTTCGACCTGTCACGCGAGACGGCCGACACTCGCGGCGCGTACGGCGACGGCCAGTTCGCACGCGGCTGCCTGATTGCCCGGCGGCTGGCCGAGCGCGGCGTGCGCGTGATCCAGCTCTTCTACGGCGACGGTCAGCCCTGGGACGACCACCAGGACATCAAAAACCACCGCAAGCACGCCGAGCAGACCGACCGGCCAATCGCCGCCCTGCTGCGCGATCTGAAAGCCCGCGGGCTATGGGACGATACGCTGATCGTGTGGGGCGGCGAGTTCGGCCGCACGCCGACCTCTGAGGGAGCCAATGGCCGCGACCATCACGCGCTGGGCTTCAGCATGTGGCTGGCCGGCGGCGGGGTGAAAGGGGGCTACGTGCACGGATCGACCGACGAATTCGGCTTCGCCGCCCGCGAGAAGCCGATGCACGTCTACGACCTGCACGCCACGATCCTGCACCTGATGGGGCTGGATCACACCAAGCTCACCTACCGCTACAGCGGCCGCGACATCCGGCTGACCGACGTGCACGGGGAAGTGGTGCGCGACGTGCTGGTGTAAGGGGAAATGCCGAATGTCCAAGCACGAATGTCTAAGGAATGACGAATGACGAATGTTCGAATGACGGAATGAGCATTGCCGTTCGTCGTTCCATCATTCATTCGTCATTCCGTCATTCGTCATTTCTTGGCCGCTTCGGCCTCCGACCGGTCGATGAACCCGTCGCCGTTGGTGTCGAGCTTCTTGAACTGCTCGGGCGTGCCCAGGAACTCTCGCTCGGTGACGTCACCGTCGTTGTTGCGGTCCATCCGCGTGAACCAGTCGGGCCCGCGCGAGGCGCCGCGCCCGGCCGGCTGACCGCCGCCGCCCTGCGCGTAAGTGTAGTAACCGGCGTTGCCGACCCCAAAGCTGACGGTCATCGACAGCGGGATCTCGTCGGGCGTCACCTGGCCGTCGTGGTTCTTGTCGAATGCACGGATCCGCTCCGGCGCATTGCGCATTTCCCGCAGACCGAGCCGGCCGTCGCCGTTGGCGTCCAGCGCAGCAAAGAGCGAGTTGCCCTGGGCGGTCACCGTGGCGCGAACCTGGCTCATCAGGGGGGCGTTCTGGCGATTGAAGGACGCCGCGATCTCCTCGGCGTACACCTTGCCGTCGTCGTTGGCGTCCCACATGGCGAACGTGCCGGCCAGGTTGCCGGGCATTTCCTCCTTGTCGATGTAGCCGTTCTGGTTCTTATCGTAGGCGGCCATGTAGCTCTTGGCCGTGTTGGAATAGTCTATCGTCTGCGGTCCGGCCGGATTGGCCAGGAAAGCCAGCTTTACGCCCGGGACCACGACGGCGTTGTTGCTCCCGCCCGCCTCGGCGGGTTTTTCGATCTCTGCCAGCGAGTCGATGACCAGCCCTTGGCCGTTCTTGCCGAAGCTGATCTTCAACCGGACGTGCGGCGGGGTGCGGTTCAGGCCCAGCACCTCGTCCTCTTTCCACTCGCCGTCGTGGTTGGCGTCCACGGCCTCAAACAGCTTGCGAAGAGCGGGAAAGCTCTTGGCGGTCAGGCGGCCGTCTTTGTCGCCGTAGGCTTGCTTGAGCGCCGCCAGCAGGTTGGCCGCGTTGGCCGTCGGTCCCAAGAGCACCGCCAGCGAGAAACCTGTCCGACCGCCTGCCGCGGGCCGCGCCGCCACCGTTCCGGTCCGCCGCCCCGTGGCGGCGCCGCCGCCGATCTCGGTGGATTCCAGCACGTCGTTGTCATCGGCATCGCGGCTCTTGAGGCGTTCCGGCGCGGCGGCGATCTCCTTGGCCGAGAGCGTGCCGTCGCCGTCCGTATCCAGCAGCGCCCGCAAATCGCTCCCCGCGCCGCCCGCCGAAAAAACCTGTCCCTGCGACGTGACGACCACGCCTCCGCCGCCGCCCACGCCCGCCAAGCCGTACGCCGGGCTGGCCGTTAGGATGAAGTCCCCGCCGCCCGAACGGCCGGCGATCATCATCCGCGCTTCGTAGCGATCGACGATGCCGTCCTTATTCAGGTCCAAGCTCTCGAGATACTGCTTGCGCTGCTCTTCGTTGCCGAAGTACTGAAGCTGCCCGATGAAATTGCGGGAGTTGGCGGCGGCCTCGGCCCAGGTGGACTTGCCGTCCTTGTTGGTGTCGGCGACGGCCAGCAGCTCGTCCACGAGCTTCTCGCGCGGCTCGCGGAACGACTGGCCGTCGATGGTCATCGAGGCTTCCACCACCAGCGGCCCGGCCGGCGTCAAGACCAGCAGCCGCTCCACGGGATCGGTGCGGTCCACGGTCTGCCGCACGGCGTAGCTCGCGCCGTAGTTAGGCAGCCGGGCCGCGGCCCGCCGAGCGGCCTCGGCCGCGCGACGTTGCGCTTCGGCCAGGCGACGCTGCGCTTCGGCCACGGCCTTTTCGTGCTCCGCAACTTTTTTCTGGGCGTCCTCGGCGATCTTCTGCGCCACCTCGACGGTCTTCTGGGCCTCGGCGAGCCGCTTTTGGGCTTCGGCAAGCTGCTTGCGGGCGTCGTCCACTTGCTTGGTCTCCGCCGCGCCGGCGGCGGCCTGCCGCAGGGCCACGAGCTGCTTCTCGAGTTCCTTCAACTTCGCGTTCTCGCCCGGTTGATCGCCCGCCACTGCGGCGCCGACCAATAAGCCGAGAGTGATTGCCGATGACATCAAGCCGCGGGCCAACATGGCGGGTTCTCCGGCGTAGGACGGTTTTTCAAACCGTGCGGGTGATTCGTCGTCCTGTAGTAGGCACACTCCGTGTGCCGTGGCCGTGACGGCACGCGGAGCGTGCCTACTACTTTCTGGTCGGCCGGATTGAAAATCCGGCCTACTTTCGCGAGCAATTCCTTGATCGGCTTGCCTTCGGCGATGCGGATCGGCCGGCCGACTTCGGAGACGTTGCGCGTCTCCGGATTGACGCCCAGCGCCGTGCAGAGCGTGGCCAGCACGTCGCCGACATCGACCTTGCCCTCTTCGACCGACGTGCCGTTGTCGCTGGTGCGGCCGTAGGCCTGGCCGCCCTTGATGCCGCCGCCGGCCAGCACGCAGCTCCAGGCGTTGGGGAAGTGGTCGCGGCCGCCGCCGTTGCCCCGATTGGTCTGGATCTTGGGCGTGCGGCCGAACTCGCCCATCCACAGGATCGTGGTCGATTCCAGAAGGCCCCGGTTGTGCAAATCAGTCATCAACGAGGCCCAGGCGGCGTCCAGCTCGCCGCACAGGTTCTTGACCGTGGGGAAGTTGTTGGCGTGGGTGTCCCAAGCGAAGGCGTTGCCGTTGAGCCCGCCCAGCGACACCTCGACGAACGACACGCCGCGCTCGATCAGCCGCCGGGCCATGAGGCACCCCTGGCCGAAGCGGCCGCGGCCGTAGGCGTCGCGCACCTTGTCTGGCTCCGTGGAGAGGTCGAACGCCTTGGAGGCCTCGCTGCCCATCATCCGCACCGCCCGTTCATAGACCGTGTGCTGCGCCTTGGGCGAGGCGGAAGCGTGCTTGGCGAGGAACGACCGCTGCAGCTCGAGCCACAGCTCGAGGCGGTCCAGCTCTTGTGCGCGATCCACGCCCGGATTCCGCAGGTCGTCCACGCCCAGCTCGGCGTAGCTGCCCGGTTGCTGCTGGGGCTGCTGGAACTGGAACTGGTCCGTGGCGCCGACCGTGAGCGGCGCGTGGCGCGGGCCCAAGAAGCCCGGCCCGAACGCGGCCCGGTTGAACGCCTGATAGGGGGCGATGGCCACGTAGCTGGGCAGATCGAAGGCCTCGCTGCCCAGCGCCTTGGAAAGCGCGGAGTCGATCGTCG
>JBGQHD010000301.1:0-6442 GCA_041497795.1 Planctomycetia bacterium | reverse complement strand
CGCCGTGCCTGGCTGGCGAGCGCTGGCCAAGGCGCTCGACGTGGACGTGGCGGCGATGGTGCTGGAATACCTCGACCGCCTGCCGGCCAAGGCTACGGCCGATTAGTCGAGGTCCTTCTCCTTCAGCTCGTAGTCGCGAAACTCCTTTTCCACGTCGTCTTCCGTGCCGGGGTAACGCGCTTTGGCCCCGTAGGGCGTCATCAGTTGCGCATAGACGATGTAGTCGATCGTCTCCCCCAGCGGGCGCACGTGGGCGTCGCAAAAAGCCACGTTGACTACCTTGGGGTGCTTGCTCGAGGGACGCGCGAGCCCCCACTGCTTCTCAAGAGCCTGCTTCTTTGCTTCCTTGTCACTGGCTGATGTCTTCGTGCCGCCCTTC
Source organism: Planctomycetia bacterium (assembly GCA_041497795.1). GTDB lineage: Bacteria > Planctomycetota > Planctomycetia > Pirellulales > S012-138 > JBGQHD01. The sequence continues at coordinate 6,063 of JBGQHD010000301.1, read as the reverse complement.
GCATCGCCACTGGCGTTCTTGGTCTTCGCGGCAACGCTATTGATTTTGGCCCAAGGTTCACTTTTGAAACGCGGGCTCCACACGAAGCCGACTTCGTTCTCGGCGGTGGCGGTCCAGCGGCCCGCTTCGGCGCGTTCCGACAGGAGCACCGTATTCGTCGCACCGTCGTGGGTGATGACGTAGGCACCGCCGTTGGTCTGCTTCGACGAGTAGTTGTCTTGAAAAATCCCGTTCTGGCGCCAGTCGGGCGGGAATTTCTCTGACTTGGCGTCGGGCATCCCCGTGTTGAACAGGTAGTGCATCACCGGGCCGGTCTTCGTGTCCGACTCGGCACTCGGGCAGACCATCATCCCCAGATACGTCCCTTCCAGTTCGTCCTTCGCATGATTCTCGGCGCTGTAAAGCTCGTAGAGATCGTTGCGCTCCAGTTGGGGAAAGATTGAGCACAACAGGGGCCGGGAATAGGTCTTGCCGTCGGTCTTGCTCACCAGAGCCGTGTGGTAGCCCGGGTAAACATTCTTCACCGTGTCGTAGTTGACCAAGGCGAGCGCGAGCTGTCTCAGGTTGTTGCTACAGACATTGCGCCGGCCCACTTCGCGGAAGAAGTTGGACAATTGCGCCGACCCGATCGCCCCCAAGAAAAAGAGCGTGACGAGGGCGACGACCACCGAAAGCGGAGTCAGCGGCTGATGAGGACGAGGTGACATGATTGTCTCCATGAGGATGTCTGGATGCGCGATGCAGGTCAGGTGCCGAGGTGGATACCCGTCAATGAGCCCCTTGCAACTCCGCCGCGCTCGCCGCCGCCAGGGCCTGCACGTAGAGCGCCACCTGGCCCGGCGTGACCGCGGCGCGCAGGCCGATCTCCTCGGCCACGCGCTGGAAATCTTCGCCGCCGTTGAGCCGCTCGAAGAGTTGATCGACGTGCGGCGAGATTCTCCGGACTGCCTCGTCGGTCAGCTCCGGCGCCCGGGCCCCGTGCGGCACGCGGGCATCGGCAGGCACAGCGCGTAGCGGAGCACGTTGTTGAGGATGAAAAACGGCGTGACGACGAAGGAGATTACGCCCCACCAGCCGAGAAGCACGTTGGTGGCCGTCATCTTCCAAAAATGCTCGTGCACGCACGATTTGCAGAGGTTGCCGTCGATCGAGCCGGAGAACCGCATCACCAAGGCGCCGATGTTCTGATAGAACGCCACGTGCTTGGTCGGAGCTTCCACGCCGCAGGATTGGCAGATCATGGCCGGGGCACCACGAGAGATTGAGAGAGGGATCGCGAAACTCACGCCGAACCTGCCCCGCATGGAATATAAGACCGCAGCCCGCGCGGGGCAACGAAAAGGAGCATCTGGGGAGTTTACGCAGGGTGTCCAGCGCGAGGCAGCCTCGGCATGCTCCGGTCGAATCTGCCAGCCTACCACCGAATCCGCGCCAACAGTTCTTGCAGCCGTCGGCCGCGCTGCGGATTGATCTGGCTTACAAACGCCACGCGGCCGGCCAGGTGTGCTCGAAAGTCTAGCAGGCCGCCGTGGTTTTCCGGCTCCGGGCCGTGGCGGATGCAATTGAACAGCGTGGCCTTGAGGGCGTCGTAGTCGTGGCGGCGGAGGTTCGTGTGCTGATTGACGACGACGCCGGCGAGCTGCTGCCGCACGCCTTGCCGCATGATTCGCGTCTTGCGCGTGTGGACGGCGAAGCCTTCCTCGAGCGCGATGGCGGCGATGTGGATGTGAAGGCGCTGCGCGCGGCGGGCCAACTCTACGTCGCCGGAGAAAGCCAGGTCGTCGGCGTAGCGCGTGTACTGGGCGCCCAGCTTCTGCGCTAGCGCTGCCAGCCGGCAATCGAGCCGATAGGCGCAGAGATTGGCCAGGGCCGGCGACGTCGGCGCGCCTTGCGGTAGGTGGGGGCGAAGGTAGAGCCGCTGCATCACGTCGTCGGGCGAGCCGGTCCGCGGCGGGCAGGCGTCCCAGAGCCAGCTCGGCGTGGTGTTCGTGCACAGCCCGGCCAGCAGCCGAGCGACGCTGTCGGGATAGCCCGCCGTGTGGAACAGGCCAAAGATGCGTGCCCTGGCGATGCTGGGGAAGAAATGGGCCAGATCGAGCCGCAGCACGACGCGCTGCCCGACGTGCGGGGCCACGTAGGTGAGGATCGAGCGGCCGCGGCGAAAGCCGTGGACGGCCTCATGCGGCGGGATGTGCTCGAGGATGTCGCGCAGGACTCTTCGCTGAAGTGCCTTGAGTCGCGGCTTGGGCGCCTCGATCAGCCGACGGGCGCCCGAGCGCTTCTTGATCCAAGTATAGACATAGTTGCGGAGCGGCTCGGCGCGGGTGGTGCGCTCCAGTCCTTTGCAGTCGGCCAGCCAATCCAGCTCGGCAGGCGCGATGCCCAGCCAATCGGCCACTTCCCGCTCGGTGGTCAGCGCCGGCAGGTGCCACGTGCCCGGCGACCCAGGCCGCGGGCCCATCTCGGGGTGAAGCAGGCTCAGGTTGATCCGCCGCAGCGAAAAGGACTCCGCTTTACGAAGAAAGACGGCATCGTCGCGGATGCATGCCTCGATGTGCCGCAGGAACACGCGGCCTTGCTCGGCGAAGCGATGCGAGATCCGCTCGTTCAATCGCACGATCCACGCAGGGCACCGGCGAATCACGCGGCGGGCACGGTCGGCGAGTGCCTCGGCGTCGAGCGGCCCGGCGGCGAAGACTTGGGCCAGCGCGCGGGCGAGCGGTTTTTCGCTGGCCATGGATTACGCAGCGTGAGACAGACCTTGCGAGACGCTCCGGAACGCGGATCGCGCAACCGAAGAGAAAAGAATGCGGCGACGGCTTCAACCTGTCCTGTCGAGCGTGAGGGTCGGTGCGCAGCCGCGCACAATTCCTCACGCGGAGCAATGTCCTGCCAACGCGTTGCCCCGGGGTAACCCCGGAGAGGCCGCCAAGCGTCCTTCGACGCAAGCCAGCCAGCTTGAAGCTCGCCGCCGCGCCGCAAGAATGCCGGGCCAGCGGCGCGAAGTCAAGCGTGGTGCACGCGGCTCGCGTGCACCACGTTGTTCGCGCTACCGGGCCGGGCTAAATTGGGGATAGACGCTCTCACCTCACAAAGTCTCGGAGGCCGTGCGATGTTGCGAACGCTCACTGGCTGGATTCGTCTGGCGATTGTCCTGTCGATCATTTGGTTGGTTGGGATCGGGCTCTACGCCGGTTACGCGTGGTCCAACCGGTGGACCGTTGATTCGCCCTTCGTCTACTACGTGGCGCTCGATCAGAACGGTGAAGTCGTGGCGCTTGCCGGCCGCGTGTTCGATGCCTCTTTCGTCTACGGCGGCGGCCGGGCGGCACGTTTCAATTGGCCCTGGTTCCTGGAGATCACCGGGGGGACCTTGGCAGGCATTTGGGCGCTGGGTCTGGGAACGCCCTGGGTCGTTGAAGGATTTCGGCGAAAAGCAGAACCGACCTTCAGCTCCTAGACTCGCTGCTACGTCGTGCACGCGACTCGCGTGCTGGCAGCCCACGAACGTGCACGCCGAGCCGCGTGCACCACAATACCACGCTGGCCGGCACTTACGGTCCCTCGCGGTAGCCTGATACAATCCGCCAGAGCACACGTTGACGGACCGCTTTGGCGCGAGGATCACGATGACCACATCTCTCGGGAACACGCCCCCGTTCGTTCACTTGCATTGCCACAGCCACTTCAGCCTGCTGGACGGCGCCGGAGAAATCGGCGGGCTGGTCGAGAAGGCCAAGGCCAGCGGGATGAACGCCCTGGCGCTGACCGACCACGGCAATCTCTACGGGTCGCTGGAGTTCTACCGGCAGGCCAAGGAAGCCGGCGTGAAGCCGATCCTGGGCATCGAGGCCTACATCGCGCCGGGCAGCCGGTTCCGCAAGTCGGCCACCGACGACGAGGACAGCAGCTATCACCTCACGCTCTTGGCCCAAAATCGCACCGGCTTCAAGAACCTCGTTAAGCTCTCGTCGAAGGCCTTCCTGGAAGGCTTCTACTTCAAGCCGCGCATCGACCGCGAGCTGCTCGAAGAATACAGCGAAGGCATCGTCTGTCTCTCCGGCTGCGTGTCGGGCGAGTTCAGCCGGGCGTTGCTGAAAGGGAATGTGGTCGGGTCACTCCGTGACCCGAATTCCGGTCACGGAGTGACCGGACCACAGAACAGTCCACAGCCGGAGCCGAACATCGCGGCGGCGATGGAGATCGCCGCCTGGTTCCACAAGGTCTTCGGCAACCGCTATTTCATCGAGGTGCAAAACAACGGCGTCCGCATCCAGCGGATGGCGATGGAGGGGGCCGTCGAGGTCGCCCGGCGGATGGGCATTCCGCTGGTGGCGACGAGCGATGCCCATTATGTGAACCAGGAGGATGCCGAAGCCCAGGACATTCTGCTGTGCGTGAACACCGGCAAGTTCCGCACCGATGCCAACCGCATGCGGATGGAGACCAACGAGTTCCACCTCCGCACGCCCGGAGAAATGTACGCCGCATTCGACGGCGCGTTCGCCGGCCACGCCGAGGCCCTGGCCCAATCGCAGGCGATTGCCGATACGGTGGATATCGACTTGGAACTGGGCAAGCGGCACTTCCCCTCGTTCGAGGTGCCGCAGGGGCGGGCGCCGATCGACTATTTGCGCGAGCTGTGCATCGCGGGGCTCAGGGAGCGGTATGCGAATGACCCGGGGCGCTGGGCGACGCCGCCGGCGGCCGTAGGACAGATTTCCAATCCGTCCGAGAAAGTAGCCGCTGGGAGTGCAGTCGCGCCGGAGAACGTGGGTGGACGGATTGGAAATCCGTCCTACGTCGAGGGCGAGCGGCAACTCTCCCAGGAAGTCCTCGACCGCCTGGAGCGCGAGCTGGGCGTGATCGGCAAGCTCGGCTTTCCCACGTACTTCCTCATCGTCTGGGACTTCGTCCGCTTTGCCCGCGAGCGGGGCATCCCCAGCACCGCCCGTGGCTCGGGCGTCGGCTCGCTGGTGGCTTATGCGCTGCACCTGAGCCACGTTTGCCCGCTGCGGTACGACTTGCTCTTCGAGCGGTTCCTCGACGAGAGCCGGCTCGAGGCGCCGGATATCGACATCGACTTCTGCAAAGACCGCCGGGCCGAGGTCATCGACTACGTCAAGCAGAAGTACGGCGAGGCCAACGTCGCCCAGATCGGCACGTTCGGCACGCTGCAAGCGCGGGCGGCCATCCGTGACGTCGGCCGCGCCCTGAGTATGCCGATCTCGCGCGTCGATCAGATCATCGCCATGGTGCCCGAGGAGCTAGGCATCACGCTCGATAAGGCCCTGGAAAAGAGCGACGAGCTGCGGAAGACCTACGAAAGCGACGGCGAAGTCCGCGAGCTGATCGACCTGGCCCGCAAGATCGAAGGGCTGGCCCGCAACGTCGGCACGCACGCGGCGGCGGTGGTGATCGCCGACCGGCCGCTGCAAGAATACGTGCCGCTCCAGCGGATCACCGGCAAGGAAGACGTCATCACCCAGTGGGCAATGGGCGACGTCGAAGCGGCCGGCCTCCTCAAGATGGACTTCCTCGGCCTGCGGAACCTGACGATCCTCTCCAAGGCGGTCGAGCTGATCGAGCAGACGACGGGCAAGCGGATCGACCCGCACGAGTTTCCGCTCGACGACAAGGAGACGTTCGCCCTGCTCTGCCGCGGCGAGACCAAAGGCATCTTCCAGCTCGAAAGCGGCGGCATCCGCGACCTGTTGCAGCGGATGAAGCCGGACCATTTCCACGACGTCATCGCCACGAACGCCCTGTACCGGCCCGGTCCGCTGGAAGGGGGCATGGTCGATGACTACATCGCGGTCAAGCACGGACAGAAGCAGCCGGAGTACAAGCACGCGGTGATGAAGGACGTGCTCGGCGAGACCCACGGCGTGATGGTCTACCAAGAGCAGGTGATGCTGATTCTCAACCGCCTGGGCGGCATCTCGCTGGCCGACGCCTACAAGTGCATCAAGGCCATCAGCAAGAAGAAGCTGCCGATCATCGCCAAATACCGCGGCGAATTCGTGGCCGGCTCGATGACGCAGGGGCTGCGGAAGGGCGAGG
>JBGQHD010000300.1:0-6455 GCA_041497795.1 Planctomycetia bacterium | reverse complement strand
TGGGACGAAGCCGACCCAACCTACTCGCTGGCCGCGGCGTCGCGCGGGGCCAAGGGCGGCGTCTGAACTTCTTTGCAGTGGTGCTGCAAACCGGGCGTCCACGTCATTCGTGCCGTGTGAAGTGGCTGCGCACCCCCTATCCTCTGATCGCCCCTCACCCCGACCCTCTCCCCAGAGGGGAGAGGGAGTCAGCGATCATTGACCGGGACCAGCTCCACGAGCCCGACGTCGATGTACTGCCCGCCGCCCGTCTGATGGCAGTGCACGGCGAGAGTGTTCTTGCCGGCGCGGAGCGCCTTGACCGCCTTTTCGTCCAGCGGCACGAGCGTATAGTTCACGGTGTAGCCCGTCACGGCGGCGACGCGCTGGCCGTTGAGATAGATCTCGGCATCCTCGTCGTGGTGGATGCGGAGGGCCAGGCCGGCCACGTCGGCCGATTTCAGCTCGAAACCGCGGCGGAGCCAGATGTCGCCCGTCTTCCACTCGGTGCGGACGACGGTGCCCGGTGTTCCTTTCGTGCCGAAGCCGGCCGGCCCCGTGGACCAGGCGGCGTCGTCGAAATCCCCCTGGAACCACTCGCCCTTCGGCGTCGCCGTTGTGTACTTCCACGTCTGCGGCTGCGAGCGCGAATCGGGCAAGAGCACTCGCAGCTTCGGTGGCGGCTCGTAGAGTTGCTGGTGCAGTTTGGCGATATCTTCGGGCAGCTTGACTACGGATCGGTCGTAGGTCACGAGGCCGTTGACTTCGATCTCCACGTCCGTGGTCTGCGTGTAGACGGCGGCGGCCAGGCCGTCGCCCTGCAAGGCGCGCAGCCGCAGGATGAGATCGCGATAGGCCGAGGCCAGCTCGTCGCGACTCTTGTAGGTGCGATAGCCCCAGTTCCCTTTGTCGAGCCAGAGATGCCCGGCCAGCGGCAGGCCCAGGCCGCCGAACTCGCCCAGCACGCTGGCCCGCTTCTCTTCCAGCGGCGGCATGCCGGGGCCGGGATAGCTGTGCAGGTCGTGCATGTCGCCGCCGCCGCGGTCGGCCCAGCCGCTGGGGCCGTCGACCAGCCGCGTGGGATCGAGATCCTTGGTCCACTTGAGGATTTCGTTGGTCTTGAACTGGCCCCAGCCTTCGTTGAAGGGTACCCAGGCGACGATCGAGGGGTGATTGCGATTGGCATCGATGATCGCCTGCCACTCGCGGCGGAAGTTGGCTTCCGAGTCCGCCGAGCGCGTGATATCCGGATCGTTGCCGCCAATGTACCGGTCGCCGCTGGGCATGTCCTGCCAGACCATCAGGCCCAGCTTGTCGCACCAGTAATACCACCGCGCCGGCTCCACCTTCACGTGCTTGCGGCACATGTTGAAGCCGAGCTTCTTGGTGATCTCGATGTCGTACTTCAGCGCCTCATCCGTCGGGGCGGTGTAAAGACCATCCGGCCACCAGCCCTGATCGAGCGGGCCGAACTGAAAGAGTGGCTTGTTGTTGAGCATCAGGCGGTTGATGCCGGCGGCATCCTTGCCGACCGAGACCTTGCGCATCCCGCAATAGCTGCGAACCTCGTCCAAGACCTTGCCGCGCTTGGAAAGGACCACCCGCACGTCGTACAAGAACGGCGCATCGGGCGACCACAGCTTCGGCTTGGGAACCGCCACTTCCACGGTTTGGCCGCTGGCATAGCCCGCGACGATCAGACCCGGCGGCGACGTGCGGCTGCCGACGACTTTGCCGCCGTCGAGCACTTCGACCGTCACCACCTCTTCACCGCCGCGAAGGCTGTAGGCAGGTCGAACCGTGACGGACTCTTTGTCCACGTTTGGCGTGACGGCGACCGAGTGCATCGCCCCATGAAACGGCACCGGCTCCAGCCACACGGTTTGCCAGATGCCCGTGACCGACGTGTACCAAATGCTGTTTGGCCTGGCGACCTGCTTGCCGCGCGGCTGATACCCGGCGTCGGTGGGATCCCACACGGCGACGACGATTTCTTGCAGCTTGCCGGGCTTCAGCGCGTGGGTGATGTCGAGGGTGAACGGGTCGTAACCGCCGATGTGGCTGCCGTGCTGCACGCCGTTCAGCCAGGCTTCGCCAAGCTGCTTGCCGTTGACCCAGACCGTGCACTCCCAATCCACCGCGCCAAAGTGCAGCCGCACGTGCCTATCCTCGCCGCGCCAGGTGTCGTCGGTCGGCACCTCGAACGTGCGGCGGTACCAGAGGCGGTTCTTGTCGCCCACCGTCTTCATCACGCCGCTGAGGGCCGATTCGATCGGGAAGGGGACCAGGATCTGCCCGTCGAACGCTTCCGGCTGCACCGCGGCCGTGCCATGTTCTTCGCGCGGGCGGATCGCGTAGTCCCACAGGCCGTTGAGGTTCAGCCAGGCGTCCCGCACCATCTGCGGCCGGGGATACTCCGGATGGACCTTGCCGGGCGACACGTCCTTGGCCCAGCGGGTCATCAGCGGCCCCTTGGCCGGCTGCCACTGGGCCAAGGCGCCCGGCGCTGTGCTAAGAAACGCAGACACAAGAGTCAGCCCGACGATTCGATTGCCTAACGAGAACATGACGGAATTCCTGACGATGTTGATGCAGCACACTAACCCGACGCGCAAGCGAGGGAGAACGGCCACCAGCGCCGGCCTATCGAACATCGGCTCTCGGCGGCTCGCCCTCGCTGGCGCGTCGGTTAGCGACTCACTGCCCATCACGAACGTAGCGGATCGCTGCCTCCAAACTGTCTTCATCGCCAATGTACCTGCGGCTTCCCCGCTCCACCCACCACTTCTGCCGGATTTCTGGCACACTAACCCGACGCGCAAGCGAGGGAGAAGCGTCGCGAGTCGCTGCCAGTCGCGTCTGCTCTAACTCTTTGAGCTTCCTCGTGCACCAGGCCTTGAACTGCTCTCGCACCACGTCAGGGTGACGATCGGCCGAGACAACGACATGGAAGTGATTTGAACGACAATTCACTGCGTGCAATTCCCAGCGTCGAATTTGGCAATGTTCGGCGACCGTCTTTTCGACGAGCCGTCGCTGCTCTTCGTCGAGGCGACATGCATCCTCGGCCATGATCGCTGCGGCCTCGAGCTTCCGTATGGGATCAGGAAGCTGAAAACCCTCGCCCCGCTGCACCCATCCACGCTCGTCACCGGGCAGCCATGTGCCATAGGTCGGCCAAGTGAGAAAGAACGCCAGAGGATCCGGCATCGGCGCTTCGTGCGGGCGCGTTCGGCTGGTGCCAAAGCCTGCCACGACTCTGTCTCCCACGGAATGCGAATGGGCACACTAACCCGACGCGCCAGCGAGGGAGAATCACCATGAGCGCCGGCCCATAGAGACGATCGGCTCGTGGCGATCCTCCCTCGCTGGCGCGTCGGGTTAGTGTGCGGAGCCCGCGTGTGCGGAAGGTCACCCCCCGTTGAGGAAGAAAGCCTATCGACTGGCCAATGTCAAGCATGTCGGGGGGGCGACCGGCGCGTCACGGTCCGCAAATCCCGTTTCCTCGGTCCTCGCACCGCGTGGGGAATTCCTTGCCCACGCTAGCCATGTTGCCTTTTCTCAACGTAGAATTTCCGGCGACCACCGCTCTTGCTGAGCAGCGAGAATCGGGCCGCGTCCGAGACTCTTCGCTGCGCTTAGAGTGACAGCCACGGCGCTCAGAGCGACAAGGCGCTCGATTGACGATCGCAACACGCCATGACCACGACGAAAACACCCGCCACTCTCCCGCCGTCCTCCGAGGCCGCTGACGCCGGGCTGCCGTCGCAGGGCGTCCGCACTACGGTCAACTTCCTGCTGTTCGTGCACCTCTTCTCGCTGGGCGCGCTGTGGCTGTTCAACGGCAGCGAAATGGGTCTGCGGCAGCAGCTTCGCCGCGTGCCGGGCTACTACCTGCAGCTCCTGGGCATGGACGTGGATTTCGACTCCGGGCAGCGGTTCAACTGGGAGCTGCAAGCCCGCGACCGAAAGATGGTGCAGGAGCCCCCGCTCGACGTCCGGGCGCGGATGGCCGAGTTGCGGCGCCACCTGTTGGATGCCCGCGGCAACGGCCGCATCCACGAGGCCGAAATGGACTGGACGGCGCTGAACGACCTGCAGAAGCAGAGCCCGCGAATCCTCAGCCGCCGCGGCCTGTATCACTTGACGCACGCCGACTCGCTGGACGTGGGACACTTTCTGGAATTCCGCTACACGCGAGAAGGCGAGGAGCACGTCGTCGGCCTGCCGGGCTTCCGCCGCGGAAGCAGCGGCAAGGACGAGGTCGCCGCCTTACCTGCGGTCGTCAGTTGGCCAGGCTTCTGGCCGCGGCCGCGCTACCTGCGGTATCAGATGCTGGCCCGCGAGGTCGGCCGGCTGGCCGGCACCGAGAACGTGCAAGACATTCTGCCCGCCGCAATCACCGAAGGCATCCTGCGGTCCGAAGGCATCCCTTTGGAGGAGGTGGGCGAGGTCAAGGCCAAGCTCTTCTGCCGCCGCCTGACCACGCGCAGCCAAGACCAGGTGCTGACCGCGAGCGAGCCGACGGCGGACGATTATCTGAAGGACCCCTGGAACGTGCGCTGGTTCGTGACGGCGTATCAGAAGGTCCCCGTGGCCGTCGGGGGGCGGATTCGCTTCAGCGACACCAGCGGATTGCAGCGCGACTATACCCCGGCGGTGAGTGAACCATGACGCCTTCCCTCCGCGATTATTTCCAACAGTTGCCGCAGCGGTTCGGCGCCGCCTGGAATCGCTTCTGGTACGCGCCGAGCGATCCCATCGTGCTCTGCGCGCTGCGGGTGGCGACGGGCGTCGTCACGCTGTATCTGCTGTTCACCTTCAGCCCGGACCTGCGGGCGTTTTTCGCTGCCGGCGGCTTGCTGCCGGCCGACGCCGTGGCGGCCTGGGCCCGCGAGCATGCTTCGCCCGGCTTTTGGACTGTCGATTCCTTCTCGTACCTCAGCTACGTCAGCGATCCCACCGCGCTGACCGTGCTGCACGTGGCCGGGCTGGCGGTGCTGCTGGCGTTCACGCTGGGCCTGTTCACGCAGGCAACATCGATCGCCTCGCTGGTGGTGGTCCTGTCGTACATGCACCGGGCGCCGATGCTCGTGTCGCAGGTCGAGCCGGTCGTGGCGATGATGCTGTTTTACCTCTGCCTGGCGCCATGCGGGGCGTGCCTGTCGATCGACGCCCTGTGGCGCAAGCGACGGGCCGCCTCGTGGGTGCCTGGGGCGGAGCGGGGCCAAGCGGCTTCCATCTCGCCGGACGCGTCCCCCGCTCCGCCCCAGCCACATAGTCCCTGGGCGACGGTGGCCACGCGGCTGCTGCAAATTCACGTGGCCGGGCTGTACGTGATGATCGCCCTGGCCCAATTGGCGGGCGGCTCCGCCGGCCCTTGGTGGGATGGGGCGGCCGTGTGGATGCTCGTCTCGCGGCCGGAGATGCCGCTGGTGAACATGACCTGGCTGGCCGGGCATCCGTTCTTGATCGACTTCCTGACGCGGTTCATCGTCTGCGTCGAGCTGGGCTTCCCGCTGCTGGTGTGGCACCGGCCGCTACGGCCGTTCGTGCTGGCGATCAATGCCGTCATGTGGGGGCTGCTAGCTCTCTTCACCGGCCTGACCACGTTCTGCCTGATGATGACCGTGGCCAGTCTGGCCTTCGTGCCGCCGGAGTCTCTGCGAACCCTCTGGCGCCAGTGGCGGCAGTCTCGTGAGACCGCCACTCCGCCGCCGGCTGAGGTCGCCGAGCCGGCCGGCGATCCTTCGCCCGCCGAGGCCTCGCGCGAGAGGCCGTCCCGCAAATCGGCCAAGAGTGCCCGGCAGCCGGCGCGGACGAAATAGACCCCGCCGTGCTGTATCATTGCGGCGGCTATCGCGCCCGGCTACCATCTCCATCTGGGTTTTCCCAGTCACCGAGCGGCGTTTTCGTTCCCTCTCGACGACCGCGCTCGTACGTGGGTTCACGCTTTCTCGGAGTTCGGCAAATGAACACCCGCCCGTTCGTACTGTCGATCGTTTGCATCACTCTGGCGGTTGTCACGACGCGAGCCGCCGACGCTCCGAAGGATGCGGAGAAGATCCAGGGCAACTGGGGCGCGGTGTCGTACGTCGAGGACGGTCAGGGCGCGGGCGAGAAAGTCTCCGCCGATGAATCGCCGGTTCGCTGGGACATCAAGAGGGACAAGCTCACGATGCTGGCCGACGTGGAAGGAGCCTCCGCCAAGGGCTCTTTCAAGTTGGACCCGGCCAAGAAGCCCAAGACCATCGACATCACATTCCCGCCCGCGCCAGGTTCCAAGAAAGACCAGGTCATGCTGGGGATCTATGAGCTGGATGGCGACACCCTGACGATCTGCTATGCACTAGACGGCGGAAGGCGGCCCAAGGAATTCAAATCGACCGCGGGCTCGAAGAACATCTTGATCGTCTTCAAGCCTCGGAAGAAGTGAGAAACGAAGAACAAAAAGGATCCTTCAACCCCAGAACGTC
>JBGQHD010000299.1:0-6459 GCA_041497795.1 Planctomycetia bacterium | reverse complement strand
GTTTTATCGCTACCTGAGCCAGACGTTCCGCATCAAGCGGGCGTAGCAGGCGCCGTAAGGCGGACACTCTTGTCCGCCGACGCCGGGTCGCCGGTCTCGGTGGTGGCGGACAAGAGTGTCCGCCTTACGTTCGTGCATCCACCACCGGCATTGCCAGCACCGCTGGACATTCAAAAGTGGCATTGTCCGAACGCGAGGGCGCGCCTACTCTTTCGCCGGCATACTCTTGGCCGGTCTAGCGTACCATCCCGCAGCGCTGGCAGGCTCGACCGCACCCACGTCAAGGACGACCCATGATGGACTTGTTGGACGGCCAAGGATACGTGGCCCAGGACGTGTTCGCCCTGATCCGGGCGCGAACTAAGCAAGATGGCCGCGCGGGCGACCCGCTCGTGCAACTGGCGGGCGATCTGATCCGCTACAATACGCTGCTGAGCGTGGCCCGCGCCGGCACGGGGCACCTGGGCGCTTCGCTGAGCATGGCGGACATCGTCGCCGAGATCTACTTCCGCGACGGCAACTTCAATCCCCAGACGCACGGCAAGCCCGGCCGCGACATCTTTCTGCTCTCGAAAGGGCATGCCGCCCCCGGCCATTACGCGGCGCTGGCCGCCTGCGGCTATTTCCCCAATGCCCGGCTCGACCGTCTGCGGCGTTGGGAGGGCTTGCCCGGCCATTCGCACGTGACGACGCCCGGCGTGGACGGCAACACCGGCTCGCTGGCGATGGGCATGTCGAAGGCCGTCGGCTTCGCCATGGCCAAGGCCCGCTATCGCCTGGGCGGCGACGTGTACTGCCTGGCCGGAGACGGCGAGCTGCAGGAAGGCCAGGCCTGGGAGGCGATGCTCAACGTCGCCAGCTTCGCCTGCCCGAACTTCACGCTCATCATCGACGCCAACCAGGTGCAGACCGATCAGTTCGTGGACGACATCCTGGTCTACCGCGATATGCCAGGCAGTATTCGGGCACTCGGCTTCGCGCTGGTCGAATGCGACGGCCACGATGCGGGCAGCCTCCGCGACGCCCTGGATCAACTGGCCGCCGCCGAGCAGCCCAAGTGCCTGTACGCCCGCACGATCAAGGGGCGCGGCGTCAGCTACATGCAGCACACCGAGGTGCTCAGGAGGCCGGGCGACCGTTACGTGTGGCACAATCGCCCGCCGAATGCGGCCCAGTTGACGCAGGCGCTGGGCGAAATCCTGGACCGCAGCGCCACGGGTCTGGCGGCGCTGGGCGTGCATCCGCCGGCGGCCGCACCGCAGCACAAGGTGCCGCTGGAGCCGCCCGCGACTGGCATCCAGGGCAAGCCGCTCGTGCCGGCCTTCGCTGAAGGGCTGCTCGAGGCCGCGCGGACCAACGACAAGATCGTCGTGCTCGATGCGGATTTGGAAGAAGACTGTGGCCTGACGCCGTTTCGCCACGCGTTCCCCGCCCGCTTCTTCGAGCTGGGAATCATGGAGCAGCACATGTGCTCGGCGGCGTCGGCCTTGTCGGCCCTGGGCTATGTGCCGGTCATCAACAGCTACGCGGCGTTCCTGACGTCGCGCTCGAACGAGCACATCTACAACCTGGCCACCGACAAGAACGCCCGCTTTCTGCTGGTCGGCCATTTGGCAGGAGTCATCCCGGCCACGCCCGGCATGTCGCATCAGGCGTTCCGCGATATCGGCTGCCTGCGGTCGATCCCGGGTCTCGTGCTCTACCAGCCGATGGGGCCGGAAGATTGCCGGGAGATCGTGCGGCGGTTCGGCCGCGGCGAGATTGGCCGCATGATTTACCTGCGAGTGGCGATGGCCCCCTCGGCCGTTTCGCTGCCGGCCGGCGATGCCATGCTGCCGATCGGCTGCTCGCAGGTGCTCCAGGGCGGCGACGACGCCGTGCTCATCTCCGCCGGGCCGGTCATGCTCGGCGAGGCCATGGCCGCCGCCGAGACGCTGGCCGGCGAAGGCATCCAGGCCGAGGTTCGCAATCATCCGTGGCTGGCGGCGTTCGATCCCGAGATGTTGGCCGAGCTGGCTTCGCGCAATCTGCCCGTCGTGGTGGCCGAAGATCACCATCGGCTCGGCGGGCTGGGCGAGGGACTGTGGGCGGCGCTGGCCGCCGCCGGACACTCGGTCCGCGCGGGGCACGTTGCCCTGGATGACCTGCCGGACACCGGCTTTCGCACCGAGGCGTTGAAAGGCATGGGCATCTCGCGCGAGGCCATCGCCGATCGGGTGCGGCGCATGACGGGCGCGAGAGTCCGCGGACCGGCCTGGAAGCAGCGTCCGGTGTTTGCCGGCTGAGAATCCGGGGTTCCGTTGGGCACTGCCGGCAAGGAGGCCGGTGCATGACTTCCACTCATCACGCCAAGCTGCGACAGCTTCTGCCCGCCCGGCCGGCGCTGCTGGTGCTCGATTTCGACGGCGTGCTGACGGACAACTTCGTCGTCGTCGATCAGCACGGCGTCGAGAGCGTCCGCTGCTCGAAGGAAGACGGCATGGGCCTGTCGCTGGTCCGCAAGGCCGGACTGCCGGTGGTGATCCTCTCGTCCGAGGAGAACCCGGTGGTTCAGCGGCGGGCCGAGAAGCTGCGGTTGCCCTGCATTTCAGGCGTCGCCGACAAAACGGCCGCCTTTCGTCAGCTTCTGACAGAGCACGGCGTGGCTGCGGCCGACGTGATCTTCGTCGGCAACGACGTCAACGACTTGGGCTGCCTGCGCGAGGCCGGCTGCGGCCTGGCCGTCGCCGACGCGCATGAAAGCGCTCGCAGCGCGGCCGACGGCGTGCTGAGCCGTCCCGGCGGACACGGCGCCGTGCGCGAGCTGTGCGACACGCTCCTGGCAGCGCTCAGGGACGCAAATCACGCACCCGTCACACACGTACACGTCCGGAATACGGAGGCCGCCTAGAACCGCGGTATGAGCACCATGCATCGGAACATCGTCCGCTGGGCCAAGCGGAACACCCGAGAGGTGTTTCGTAGGTTCGGCTACGATCTGCGGCGCTACCCGCGCGGGGACAAGGAAACCCGCCTCTTCGCGTCCCGCGTCCTCGCCGACGCCGCCTTGCTGCCGGACCGTTACCGGGTGGAGTTGGCGCGCAGCCTGGGGGTCTCCGCCGAAGCCGAACTCTCGACCTGGGAGGAAGAGAGCATCCATCTGAGTTTCGATTGCCCGTGGGAGTCGAATCGAGAGGTGCTGCGCCAGCCGGATGTGCCGCTGATTCTTGGGCCTTGGCTATCGGAGGTCGGCTTTGAGCTTCTCTACTGGATACCGCTGCTGCGACGCTGGCTGTCGCAGCACGGGGTGAGCCCCCAGCGCGTCATCGCACTTTCGCGCGGCGGCGTGGCGAGCTGGTACGACGGATTGGCCAGCCGCTACGTAGACGTGTTCGACATTTGCTCGCCGGAGGAATTCCGCGCCGGCAACGCCGGGCGCGAGGCGGAGCTGCACGGCAAAAAGCAATTCCGGATCTGCGCGTTCGAGCAGCAACTGATTCAGGCCGCCGCCGCCCATCTGGGGTGGGATCGTTACGCCTGCGTGCACCCGTCGCTGATGTACCAGTTGTTTAAGACCGTCTGGATGGGCAGCGCGCCGGTGCAATCAGTGATGTCTCGCTGCGATTACGGCAGATTCGCGCGCGCGTACTGGCGACCGGCGGGACTGCCGTTCAAGGACTACGTGGCCGTCAAGTTTTACCACTCGGACTGTTTTCCCAGGAATTCGGGAAACGCGAGCTTCGTTCGGAATCTCTTGGAACACCTCGCCCGGACCCAGAATGTCATTCTGCTGAGCACGGGTCTGCGGCTCGATGACCACGTCGATGCTCCCTCGCCGGAAGATTTGCCGACGGTGTTTGACGCTTCGAAACTGATGGAGCCGCGCAACAACCTGGAAGTGCAGACCTCGATCGTGGCCCACGCGCGACGACTGTATTGCACCTATGGCGGCTTCAGCTATCTGGGTCCGCTGGTGGACGTGCCCACGCTGTCGTTCTATTCGCACCGAACCTTCGTCCAGGAACATCTCGACCTGGCGTATCGCGCGTTCAATCAGCGGCACAACCGTTTCGGGGCCGTGGCCACGAGCGATATCGAAACCATCCTCCGCGGCGGGACCTGGGAGAAAGACGATGAGGCACGGCAGGCTGCTTGAACGCGTGCGTCAGCGCGCGGTGGATCGCCGGAGCCGCCTACCGAGCTAACGAGGATCGACGGATGAGAATCCTGTTTGTCGGGTGGCATCCCCAATACGTGCTGCGGCTGTATGAATCGACCCTCCGCGCGCTGGCCGCGGCGGGCCACGCGATCCATCTCGGCTTCACCAACACCAGCTCCGGGGAATTGCGGGCGGCGGCAGGCGAGTTTCTGGACGCGCTGTGTGCCGAGTTCCCCTCCATCACTTATGGCACGCTGCCGGACCGCGCGGATTTGTGGATTTCCCTTCTCGATCAAGTGCGCGGCACGCGAACCTGCCTGGCGTACCAGCACGCTTGGTTTGATCGATCGCCCAATCTGCGGGCGCGATCGCGCGAGGGTTTGTGGCCACTGCTTCGTGGGTTACTCCGCTCGCCGCTCGCCCGTGCCCGAGGCCTTCGGTCGCTGCTGGATCGGCTGCTGCGGGCCATGGAAGCTGCCGTTCCCGGCGACCGCAAAACGGCCGCCGCCATTCTTGCCCAACGCCCCGACCTGGTGCTGATCACGCCGCTGGTGCACCCCCCCGCGCGACAAACCGATTACCTCAAGAGCGCGCTCCACCTCGGTTTGCCGGCCATGGTGGGCGTGGCCAGTTGGGATAACCTCACGACCAAGGGTTTCATTCAGCTCCCGCCGGACGCTTTATTGGTCTGGAACGAAGCGCAGCGCCGCGAAGCCGCCGAGATTCACCGTATTCCGGCCGAGCGGGTCGTGGTCACCGGCGCCCAAGCCTACGATCACTGGTTTCAGCAGCGCCCCAGCACCACGCGCGAGGAGTTTTGCCGCCGGACCGGTCTCGACCCCAGCGGGCCGATCCTGCTGTACCTGTGCTCGTCGCGGTTCTTTCAGGACGACGAACGGCAGTTCATTCGCAAATGGCTGAGCGCCGTGCGCCGCAGCCCTCACCCTGTTCTCAGCCGTGCCGGCGTCGTCATCCGCCCGTATCCGACGAGCAGCCGTCAAACGTGGGCGGACTTCGACCTCGGGTCGTTCGGAAATGCCGTGGTGTGGCCTGAGCAGGGGGAAGCCCCGCTTGCCCAGGAAGCGAAGGAAGCTTATTTCGACTCGCTGTATCACAGCGCGGCCGTGGTGGCGGCGAACACTAGCGGGCTGATCGAGGCAGGCATCGTCGGCCGACGGTGCTTCAGCCTGCTGGCCCCGGAATTCGCCCAGAAGCAGGCGGGCATGCCGCACTTCAGCTACCTCAAGGACAGTGGTTTTCTGCTCACGGCAACCAGTTTGGACGAGCACCTGAATCAACTGCACCAGGAGATCACGGGCGAACTCAGCGGGGCAGGCGCAGGACGCGAGCGGATGGCCGAGTTTCTGGCGTCGTTCATTCGGCCGCATGGCCTGGAGCGCGCCGCCACGCCCGTCGTTGTGGAAGCCATCGAAAGGTTCGCCAGGCATGCCTCGCGGACTCCGCGGCCGGCGCCCGCCCGATTGCTGCCCCTGCGTTGGCTCCTGGCCGGTCCGGCGCTGGCCTGCCGGGTGCGCGAGCTGGTGTATGGAGCGGTGCGCGAGCGGTTGAAACGGTGGATCGGCGGCGCCAAGCGATCGATCGCGAAGCCGACGAGCCCAAGCGCCACGCCCGACCTGGTTTCACAAAAGGATACCTCGTCGGCCGCGGCAAAACGTCGCCGGGCCGCCTAGTGTCTCACGGATGACAAGGAGTCAAAGAGCCATGACCCGAAGCAGCTTTCCCCTGCCGAACCTGACGCGCTGGTTGACCAAGCGGCCCAAGCCGATGGCGAGCTGCGTTGGGCAAGGCGAGCGCACCGCCACAGAAATCATTGCCGCTTGCCGGCAGATCGCCCAGCAGCCGCTCGACGACGGGGCGGTCCGCCGCGCCGTCTCGGACTACTGGACGGAATCCGGCGCCTATAACTACGAAAAGACCTGGCGGCCACGGCTGGAATTGATCGTGCAAGCGATCGAGGAAGGTGAAATCCGCCTGCCGCGCGCGCTGGCCGAAGTGCTGCGCCGCGTCGAAGCGAAGCGCAACGAAGATCTGCGGCCGGGCGACTACGTGGCGTTCAACCAGAGGGTGCAACTGCCCCACGTGGGCGGTGGGTACCTTCACCGCGGCGCGATTGTTCGCACGGTGACCGAGCTTTGCACCCCGCGAACGCAAAGCGTGTTGGAGCTGGGCAGCGGCTGGGGCGAGCACCTTTGCAACCTGTGGCTCTCCGGCGGACCAAGCCACGCCCGCTACTACGCCTGCGAGCTGAGCGAGCACGGCCGCAAGTGCGCGCTGGTGCTCGCCGCGCTCGACTCGGCATT
>JBGQHD010000298.1:0-6475 GCA_041497795.1 Planctomycetia bacterium | reverse complement strand
TCGTCTTCCGGGTCCTTGGGCTGGATGTGGCCGTACAGCTCGATCTCCACTTTCGTGGCGTCGATGCCGTTCGTCCAATTGCTGTCCCCGGTGAGCGTGGTCACGCCGCGCTGGGTCAGGCTGGGCGAGCGGTCCAGCGTGAACCACCGCCAGGCTTCCGGCTGCGGCGTCATGGGGGTGCGCTCCGTGGCGAACCGCAGGGCCGCCAGGCTGCCTTCCGCGGCCACCACGGCGGCTTGCTGGGCCGTGGCCTGAGGCGCCACCTTGCTCCAGTACAGCGGCTCGGCGTCGAAGTCGCGGCCGACGACGATCAGCGTTCGCCCCTCTTTCGCCTGGAGCCAGTTTTCCAGCCAGCTCACGGCCTGCTGGCTCGGCGGCGTGAAGTCTTCGATGAACCACACGATCACGTCGGCCGAGTTGCCCAGCCGCGGCGTCAGCCGGGTGGTGCTCGAGACGCGGTGCCCGGCCCGAGAGAACATCTCCGACAGCACGCCCGTCCCGTTGAGGCTTTCGTCTCCCTGGCGGAGCGGCTGGCGGGAGCCGTACTCCGTGGCCAGTCGCCCGTCGCAGCCGGCCACGCCGACGAGCAAAAACAGCAGCGCCGGCAGGAGGACCAGCGCCTTGATCCGGCGCCGCCATTCCGCGCCGCCGGGCGACGGGGCGCGAGGCCCCACGCTTCCACCTGCGCTCATCGCGCGAGGAGGGTTGGGGTTGCTCACGCTCGCCGGGCCGCCGTTCATGTTGTCTCGCCGTTCTTGCGTTTCTCTTCCCCGCCGAGTTCAGGGTCCACCAAGCGTCGGAATTCAGCCACCTGCGACCAGCAGGCCTCGAAGCCTTCGCGGTCGAGCCCATGCTGGCCGAAGAACACGGCCTCGAACGCGGTCATCGTCCGCTCCACCAGGTCGCGCAGCCGCCGGCGGGGGCCGATCTCGCGCAGGTATTGCCGGTTGGTCTTGCCCTTGGCCAGGCGGATGACCTGCTGCTTGTCCATCTCCACCAGGAGATAACTGAACAGCAGCACGACTGCTTCGGCGTATCGCCCCTGGCGGTACAGCTCGGCGGCTTGGCTGAGCAAGTCGCCCAGTCCCGCTTTGACGCGAAACGGCAGCGCCTCAATGCGGTCCACGTCGCTCAAGCTGCCAGATGCGGCGGCCTCGGCCAGGGCGGAGCTTTGCGAATCGCGCAGCCGGCGGAGAAAGAAGATCAGGACGAGCACCAGCACAATCACCGTGACGGCCAGCATGGTGTAACCGATGGCGGTCGGATCGAACGAGAAGCTCGACGTAGAGGGCTGGGGCGGCGGGATCAGCCGCACGTCGTCGGTCTGGGAATCGTAGAACGGATGCGTGCGGCCGAGGGCGCCGCGGCCGAGGATTTCGCCGCCGCGTTCGACGGCCTCGTCGCTGTCCGCGGTCGCGAGCAGGGCAAGACGAACGTCCAACGTCCAACGTCCAACGTCCAACGTTGAACACCGAATACGCCCATCGCGCAAATGCTCATCCGACTGAAGGGGCCGAAGTGTTGTCGCCCCTACCGAGCTTGCTCGGTAGAGCGCTGATTCTGCACTACCCCGCGACGACATAAAGAGATATTGGCCCCCACCGAGCTTGCTCGGTGGAGCCAGTGATTGAATGCGTCGTGACTTGGTCCGCCAATCATGCGCTCCACCGAGCAAGCTCGGCGGGGGCGAGGAGCCATTGCGACGTCGGGGTAGTGCAAAATCGTGTTCACCACCGAGCAAGCTCGGAGGAGTCTGCGATTCGTTCGATGTTGAACGTTCAACGTTGGACGTTGGACGTTCGGCCCCGTCGTTCGATGTTGGACGTTGGACGTTGGACGTTCGATGTTCGCGCAATAGTCCCGGGAGTCCTGCCTCCGCGAAGGCGAACGCCAATCCCAGCCACACTATCGCGCGCACGATCATGCCAATTGGCTTCTCAGACGGTTGGCTTCGGCCCGCATTCGCAGCTCGATTTCCCAGCCTTCGCCGCGGATTCGCAGGTCCAGGTAACTGAGGAACCGCACCACGTTAAAGTAGCTGACCACGATCCACAGGGCCAACGGCAGCCAGATCTCGAACAACGGCGGGCTGAAGTCCATCTCACCGCCCGTCACCGTCATGCGGATCCAGAAGATCGCCGCGGCCAGGCCCGCGGTCCACAGCGACCCGAAGCTGATGGCGGCGATCCAGCGGCCGAAGAGGTTGCCTGCGAAATGACCGTGCAGGCTCGCCGCCCGCCGCCGGGTGGTGATCACGCCCGGCCCGCCGCTCCAGGGATTGCGTTCCAGCAGGATGATCTCGTTGAGGTACGGCCGCAGCCAATACAGCAGCACCCAGGCCAGACCCAAGCCGACACGGAGCAGCCAAAACGGCGCCTCGGAGGGCAGAAACAGCATGCCGATCAGCGCGGCGCGGAACAGTCCCTGCACGGCGAGGAGCTGCGGCAGGGCGGCCCCAAAACTGTGCACCATGCGTTTGACGTCGGGCTTCTCGACGAACAGCGCCTCGCCCAGGTAGAGCGTCGTGGGGATCGAGGCCAGCGGCGCCTCCCAGCAGACGACCAACACCATCAGGACCGTGTACTGGGTGACCGAGCCGAAGTAATCGTACGACTCCAGCGGCTGCAACCACTGGGCCAAGAGAAAGTAATTCAACACTGCCCACGGCGCCGCCCCCAGGAGCGACGTCACGAGCAGCGGCAGCGCGTGCCGGCGGACGACCACCAGCGTCAGGTCGAGCAGGTTGTCGTAGGTCCGCTCGAGAACGGGAATGCGGGTATTGTCGAGTTGCATCACTCTACCACCACCTCCGACCCCTCCTCGTCATCCCAATCCTCTCCCAGCCGCGGCATGCCCAAAAGGACGAAGTAAAACAGCAGCACAAAGCCCGAGACCACCGCTACGGTGGCCTTGATCCAATAGGGCAGAGGCGAGGCGGAGACGTAGCCTTCGATGCCCGCGGCCAGCACGAACAGGATGATCGCGGCCATCATGATCGGCAGCGACTCGCGGCCCGCGCGGTGGAGCGAATCGGACCGCGACAGCCCCTTGGTGAACACGTAGGAAAAACCCAGCCGCATGCCCGCCGCGCCGGAGAGCACGATAGCCGTCAGCTCGAACGGGGCGTGGGCGGTCACGAAGTTGTTGAAGTTGCCGGCCGCCGAGGTGGTGTCCATGTACCCGAACACGGCCCCCAGAAAACAGGCGTTGAAGATCACCGCGAACATCCCGCCAAACCCGCAGAGAATGATGCCCGAGGCGAAGCACTGGATGCCGATGCCGGCGTTGTGGAAGACGTAGCCGCCGGCCGCCGCCGTGTCCACGCCAAAGCCGCCGCGGTCGGGCGGCTGGGCATAGCTCTGCTCCATGCTCTCGCGCATCTCCTTGGGGATGGCCTCCGCGGCGAACTCGGGTACGAAACGGGCCAGGAAGTACGAGGCCACCCCGAAGCCGAAAAACAGCACGAACGACAGCCACAGACACTTGTCTCGGAACAGCCGCCGTGGCACGCGGTAGAACATCTCGCCAAACCAGGCCCGCGTCGTGAACTGCCGGCTGCGATAAAGCTGGTTGTGCGCCCGGGCCACGAGCTGGTGCAGATACTGCACGATGCCCGGCGGCAGGTGATAGGCATCGGCCAGGGCCAGATCGGCGCACGCCGCGCGGTACAGCGAGGCGAAGCGGTTCAAGACGTCGGGCGTCAACAGCTTCCGCTTCTGCTTTTCCAAGACGCCGCACAGCCGCTGGAGCTCCTCCCAGTTGCCTTGCCGCTCGGCGAGGATTTCAGAGACCTTCATGCGAATGACGAATGTCGAAGGACGAATGACGAAGGACGAATGACGAAGGAATGACGAAGAACGAAGCTCGAATGACAAAGGAATGACCGGCACGAATGACGAACGTGCGGCACTGCGAGTCTTCGTTCGCTTCGCAGTTCACATTCGTCATTCGGTCATTCGACATTCGTCATTCCTTCGTCATTCGAGCTTCGTCATTCGTCATTGGAACTAACGCCGAATGACCGCTGGCAGGGGACTGACGCCGTTCCCGCCTTCCTGCCCTCGGTCATCAATAAACGTCTTGTGGTACAGCGCGCACAGCAGCATGTCGTGGCTGGTGTCGGGCGGCAGGCCGAAGCGGTCGCAGAGCAGCTCACCGAGGTGCCGGGCGATCTCGGCCCGCCGGGGCCAGGGCAGCATCTCCCGCCGCTCCACGTAGGCCGACAGCGCGCGGGTCAGGCTGCGGCTGGGGCGAAAGCTGCGGGGGATTTCGTCGGCCAGGCGCAGCATCAAGGGATCGTTGAACCGCACGACGCCGTGCCGGCGCTGCGGCTCCTCGACCACCACCATCGTGCCGGCCGCCAGATCGCCCAGCCGCTGATAGCGATTGGTGAGCGCCATCACCACGAGGCCCACCTGTAGCGTCGGCAGCTCGAGGGAGAACTGCTCGAAGGCCACCAGGGCAAAGGGCATCAGGTCGGCGAACCGCAGGAAGTTCCGCAGCACGGCCTGCATGCCGGTGATCGGCGCGCCGTCCACGCTCACCACGCGCATGCCGCACATCCGCTTGCCGGGCGTCTGGCCGTTCCAGACCGCTTCGAACACGCCGCCGTAGAACCAAGCCACGAGAAAAGCAATCACCATCCACGCGCCCAGGCCAATGTAAGGCGTGCCCAACGCCAGGGCTCCGCTGCACAACAGGCCGATGAGCAGCGCCCCCAGGAACAGCACGAGAAGCAGCCAGTCGATGAGGTACGGCCACAGCCGCTGAAACGGCCCGGCGATGTGGTACCGAAAGGCGATGTTCTCCGGCGTGACCAGATCAACGGCCGTGTCGAACTGGTGGGACGTCTCGGCCATCGCGCAGCGAGAGCTTATGGGTCGTGAGGCGAGGAGTCTTGCCACCACTTCTAGCGATTATCGGCCAAGCCGCCAAACGCCGCAAGACAGCGGAGACAGCATCGCCCTGCCCCGCCAACACACCCGACGCAGCGCCGGCGCGGCATCTTCCGCCCCCAGAAGCCCGCCTTCTCGGAAGAAGCCGGGCTTCTTCCGTTGACCCGCCGCAGACGCCGCAGTAACGTCCGCGCCACGCCGCCAATACCTGCCGGGCCGGACGGCGATGGTGCTTCATCCCTGGTGTGCTTCACATCCCTGTGCGAAAGCCGCTGTGATCGCGATCCTTCTATCTACTTGCAACGGCGCGGAATGGCTGCCCGCCCTGCTCGATAGCATCCACCGCCAGACGCACGCAGACTGGCAACTGCTGGTCCGCGACGACGGCTCGGCCGACGCCACGCAGAGGGTGCTCACCGTGGCCGCCTCGCGCGACCGCCGCATCCTGCCGCTCCGCGACTGGGCCGGCACGCAGGGATCCGCGGGCAGCTTCGACCTGCTGATGCGGCACGCGGCCGACACGCCGGCGCGGTACTTCGCCTGCGCCGACCAGGACGACGTCTGGCTGCCCCACAAGCTCGAGCGGCAACTGGCCTCCCTGCGCGAGCTGGAAGCCCAGCGCGGCCCCGACGTGCCGCTCTTGGTGCACACCGACCTCTGCGTCGTCGATGCTGATCGCTGCGAAATCCACCCCTTGCTCACGCGTTACCTGGGCCATGGGCGAAGCTGCCAGTCCCCCTCCGCCCTGCGGCCGCTGCTGGCGCACAACTTTGTGACCGGCTGTGCGACGCTCTTCAATCGGCCGCTCTTGGAGATCGCCTGCCCGCTGCCGGACGAGGCAGCCGGCCACGACTGGTGGCTGGCCCTCTGCGCGGCGGCGACGGGCCACATCCGTTACCTGCCGGAGGCCACGGTGCAGTATCGGCTGCACGACGGCAACGCGAAGGGACGCATCGGCAGTCGGCTCCGCATCCGGCGATGGCTGCGGGCACACCGTCACCTGGCCGTCGGCGCGGATCAGGCGCGGGCGCTCGCCGAGCGATTGCGCGAGCGCGGCCAGCCGGCCGGCGCCGAGCCACTGCGGATTCTCGATCAATACGCGACTCTCTTCGGTCATTCCCATTCGCGCTGGCGCCGGTCGTGGGGCGTCTGCCGCGCGGGCGCGGGGCGGCCCGGCCCGCTCAATCGCCTGTCGTTCGCCGGCGCCGCGGCGCTTGCTCGTCCGCCCGTTACGCCCTCCGTCTCGCGGCTGCCTCTGCGTTCGACGGACGAAGCCAGCGGGCCGCAGTCCCCACCGACCCGCCGCGCGGCGTAGGAACGCCGGGTGGTTAGTGCTTCCGCAGGGCGGCGCCGGCACACTAGCCCGACGCGCAAGCGAGAGAAATCCGCGACGAGCCCTCGCTTGCGCGTCGGGCTAGTGTGACGCGCGGCTGCGTCTCGCCTCTGGTGTTGTCAGAACGCCCCGCCGCTCCGTAGACTGCTGGCTCGAATCCCCACACTAGCCCGCAGCGCAAGCGAGGGAGAAGCGCCCGGGACCCGGCGTCCGGGCGCCGCTCCCTCGCTTGCGCGTCGGGCTAGTG
>JBGQHD010000297.1:0-6479 GCA_041497795.1 Planctomycetia bacterium | reverse complement strand
GATTCCCCTCACCCCGGCCCTCTCCCCAGAGGGGAGAGGGAGTTATGGAACCAGCTCCGGCCGAAGATTACCGCGGCTTGCACGCCGGGCGAGGCGGCCACGCCGCCAACCACCTTGAACACGCCCCCCTCGCCTGGGAGAATGCCCCGCATGCCGTTGCCGCTGCGCGGCGGCCCGTTCGCTCCCTTTCGTCGATCACTTTCTCTCCTCTTCTGACGGAGGTCGGTCATGGCTCTTCGGCGCACGGCGTTGGTGCTGATCGCGGCGGCCTGGTTGCTGGTTGGGGCCGGTCGCGCCCCCGCCCAAGAGGCGGCCCGGGCCGGCAAGCCGCTCGATGTCTCCTACATCACCGACGACTTCTTCGCCGCCCTGGTGATCCAACCGGCGCGGCTGATGGCCTCGCCGGGCCTCAAGGGGCTGCCGGTGGAGGAACTCTCTAAGGGGTTGAAAGAGCAAATCGGCGTCGAGCCGGGCCAGGTGGAACAGGTGATCCTGCTGGCGCCGCGCGAGTTCTCGGGGTCGCGCGTCATTCGTCCCGGTGAAGCGCCGCCGCCGATGCCGCTGGGGTTCGCGGGCATCGTGCGGTTCCGCGAGGCGGCGGTCAACAAGGAGTTGCTGGCCAAAGTGGGCAAGGCGCTTGGCTTCGGCGAGCTGCAGCAAGTCGATCGCGCGGGCAAGACCTACTGGAAGGCCACCGGCCGCACCGACTTGGCCCTCTACGCCCCCGACGAGCGGACGCTCGTCTTCGCCAGCGAGCGCAAGCTCACCTCGATGGTCTTCAGCCTGGCCCCCGGCGGACGCTTCGTCAGCTTGCTTCGCAAGGCCGACGCCTCGGGCGACGTGCTGGTGGTCGCCGACCCCTCCGCGATCCGCGAGCAACTGGCCGGCTTGTCCCGCGAACTGGACGGCGAGATGCGCGGCGGGCCCGAGGCGCTGATCGGCGGCCTGGCGCTGCAACTCTTGCGGCGGGTGGACGCTTACACGTTCTCGGCCGACTTTTCGCAAGGCTCGCGGCTGCGGTGGGAGATCACGGCCACCTCGACCGAAGACGCCGAGCTGCTGCACGACTTGATTCGCGGCTGGCAGGCCACGCTGAAGCTGGCGCTGCCTACGCTGCTCAGCGCCATGCGCGACGACGGCGCGACTGGCATCGAGGCCGAAATCCAGGGCATCGCCGGCCGCGTGCTGACCGAGGTGCTCTCGGGCATCAAGACCAGCCGCACCGACGACCGGGTGGTGATGCAGCTCGAGACCAAGGGCAACCACGCCGAGCTGCTGGCCCTGGCCGCCAAGGCCGTGGCCGCCGCGCGGCAGGAAGGGCCGATCGTGCAATCCACGAACAACCTGCGGCAACTGGCCCTGGGGATGCACAATTTCCACGACACGTTCAACGCCCTGCCGTCGCACGCCAACTATCCCGAGGCGCGAGACAAAGAGGGCAAGGAAGCTCGGCCGCTGTTGAGCTGGCGGGTGCACATCTTGCCCTTCATCGAGGGGAGCGACCTGTATCGGCAGTTCCGTTTCGACGAGCCTTGGGACAGCGACCACAACAAGAAGCTGATCGCCAAGATGCCGGCCGTGTTCAAGTCGCCCGGCCTCGACCTGGCGGAGGGCAAGACGTGCTACCTGGTGCCGGTCGGCAACGATCCGCGGTATGGCACGATGTTCCCGACGGGGCCGACCTTCGCCAATCGGGGCGCCACGGCGCGCGGGCTGTCGCTGGGGGCCATCACCGACGGCACGTCGAACACGGTGATGATTCTCGAGGCCCCGCCGGAGAAGGCCGTCACCTGGACCAAGCCGGACGACTGGGAGGTGAACGTCAAGGACGCCAAGAAGGGGCTGTTCGGCGCCCGCAAGGGGTTCCTGCTGGCGGCCTTCGGCGACGCGTCGGCGCAGCGCGTCTCGGAGAAAGCGTCGGCCGAGGCCGTGCTGCGGCTGCTGGGCCGGGCCGACGGCGAAGTCGTCGATTTCGAGGGGGTGATCCTCGGGCGCCGCTCGTTCCACGATCACGGCGGCCCTGTCCCGGCGGCCACAAAGTCGATCGACGTCAAGTCCGCGCCGGGGAAGTCCGCCAAGAAGCCGGTGTTTGACGAAGAGCCGTCCAAGGCGGAGCCGCCGAAGGATTTCCCGAAGGAGAGCGCTGTTCCACCGGTTCGCAAGGAATAGCTGGCCTATGCTATGCATCGCCAACGGCGCCGGATTCCTGGGAGACAACCTCGATGCGCCGCGGCGGCTGGTCGAGACGGCCGAGGTCGATTACCTGACGCTCGAGTACCTGGCCGAGCTGACGATGTCGATCCTCGCTCGGCTGCGGGAGAGAGACCCGCAGGCCGGGTACGCGGCCGACTTTCTCACGGTGCTGCGGAGCTTGCTTCCGGCGCTGCGGCAACCGCAGCTCAAGGTCGTGACCAACGGCGGCGGCGTCAATCCCGCCGCCTGTGCCCGCGCGGCGGCGAAGATCCTCGCCGAGAATGGCCTGGGCGATACGTCGATCGGCGTCGTGACCGGCGACGACCTGCTGGGCCGCCTGGCGGAGCTGCAAGCGGCCGGCTGCCGTTTCGAGAATCTCGACACCGGCCGGCCGCTGTCGGAGCTTCGGCGAGACATCGTCAGCGCGAATGCTTACCTGGGCGCGCGGCCGATCGCCGAAGCCCTGGCCGGCGGGGCGCGGATCGTGATCACCGGCCGGGTGGCCGACGCTTCGCTGACGGTCGGCCCCGCGGTGCACGAGCTGGGCTGGTCGTGGGATGATCTGGATCGGCTGGCCGGGGCCAGCGTGGCCGGGCACCTGATCGAATGCGGCGCCCAGGCAACCGGCGGCTTCTACACGCATTGGCCGGAGGTCGAGCTGGCCGACGTCGGCTATCCGATCGCCGAGCTGGCCGACGACGGAAGCTGCGTGATCGCCAAGCCGCCTGGCACCGGCGGGGCGGTCAATCGCCTGACGGTGTGCGAGCAGCTCGTCTACGAGATCGGCGACCCGCGGCACTACCTTACGCCGGACGTGGACGTGGACTTCACGGCCGTCGAGGTCAAGGAGATCGGCCCTGACCGCGTGTCGGTGCGCGGCGCCCGCGGCGGGCCGGCGCCCGAACGGCTCAAGGTCTCGCTGGCCTATCGCGACGGCTTCATGGCCAGCGGGCAGATGCTGGTCTACGGGCGGGATTGCCTGGTCAAAGCGAAACGCTGCGCGGAAGTCGTGCTGGCGCGGCTGGCCGAGCAGAAGCTCGACCGCATGCACGTGGAGTACCTGGGCGCCGGCGAGGGCGTGCCGGGCGGATCGCCTCCGCCGGCCGATCTGCGAGAAATAGTCATGCGGATCACGGTCCATGCCCAAGAGCGCAGCGCCGTCGACCGGTTCACCCGCGAGCTGGCGCCGCTGGCCACCAGCGGCCCCGCCGGGCTGGCCGGTTACGCCAGCGGCCGAGCCGAAGTGCGGCCGGTGTTCGCCTACTGGCCGACGCTCGTGCCGCGCGAAAGCATCCAACCTCACGTCGAAGTGCGCACGGCGCGCGCGTGGGGCGAGTAAACTGGAGCGGTGGCCGTTCGGCTGTCGCGTTCCTAGTGCAGCCTTTAGGCTGTCTTCGTGTTCCGCCAAGGTTCGATGCCGCAGAGTCCATGAGCGCCCCACAGGCTAAAGCCTGCACTACGAGCACGAAAGCCTGCACCACGAACGCTGCCAGCGCGAAGGCCCCCACGGCCAGCGCAGTGCACGCCGTTTGGCTGCTGCGATTGCGGTGGGTGGCCTGCGTGGGGCAGCTCATCACCATCGCCTGCGCCAGCGCCGTATTCGGCGTGCCGCTGCCGATCGGCGAATTGTTGGCCGTGATCCTCGTGGTCGCCGTCAGCAACGCCCTCTTGTTCGTGGGCTGGCGGAGAATGTCCCGGCCCGAGCGCGCGATGTGGTGGGCGGAGTGGGGCGACTGGCTGCTGGCGGGCGTCATGACGCTGGACGTCGTCGCCCTGACGGTGCTGCTCTATCTCACCGGCGGGCCGACGAACCCGTTCATCGTGTTCTACTTCGTGAACCTGGCCTTGGCCGCCGTGATCCTGCCGGCTCGCTGGGCGTGGGCTCTCTTGGGCGTGGCGCTGCTCGGCGTGGCGGGATTGTTCGCCGTTCATCTGCCGCTGCCCGAACTGGAGGAATCGCACCCCTTGGCCGGCTGGCGGGCTGCTCCGGCGGTGCGTTTGCAATATCAGGGACTGTTCGTGGCTTTGGCCGGCTGTGCCAGCGTCGTCGTGTACTTCATCACCTACGTGACGCGCGAGCTGCAGCAGCGCGAGGCCGAGCTGCGGGCCGCCGATCAAGACCGCGCCCGCGGCCAACGGCTCGAGGCGCTGGCCACGCTGGCGGCCGGCGCGGCGCACGAGCTGGCCACGCCGCTGGCGACCATCGCCGTGGTGGCCAAGGAACTGACGCGGCACCTGGAGAACGTGAAGGTGCCGGAGACGGTGCGCGACGACGTGGCCCTGATCCGCGGCGAGCTGGACCGCTGCCGGGCGATCCTCGACCGCATGTCG
Source organism: Planctomycetia bacterium (assembly GCA_041497795.1). Classification (GTDB taxonomy): domain Bacteria; phylum Planctomycetota; class Planctomycetia; order Pirellulales; family S012-138; genus JBGQHD01. The sequence continues at coordinate 1,955 of JBGQHD010000297.1, read as the reverse complement.
GCCTCGGCCGGCCAGGCGGTGGGCGAGGAAGTCGCGCTGGTCGGCGTCGGCCAGCTCGTGGAGGCGATCCTCGCAGACGTGCGCCGCCGCGAGCGGGTCGTCGTGTCGGTGGCGGCGGAAGCCCAATCGCTCCGCGTCCGCGTGCCGCTCCAGGCGCTGGCCCAAGCCCTTCGCGGACTGGTGCGCAACGCGCTGGACGCGGCGGATCGCGATGCGCGGAATGCGGCGGATGTTCCTGGAGTGCGGCTCAACGTCGCCTCCGAACGCCCGGGACTGCGCTTCGAGATTTCCGACTCCGGCCCCGGCATGCCGCCGGACGTGCTGGCCCGGGCCGGCGAGCCGTTTTTCACCACCAAGGAGCCCGGCCGCGGCATGGGGCTGGGCCTCTTCCTCTGCCGCAGCGTGGTCGAGCGGCTGGGAGGGAACTTGGAATTGCGGTCTCCGCCCGGCCAGGGGGTCACCGCAATCGTCCGGCTGCCGGCGAGCGAAACGTAGAACGGAATTCATTCCGTTCGTCCATGCCGGTCGAGGAGCCGCTCAGAACGGAATGAATTCCGTTCTACTGTGCGACAATATGCCGCATTCGCTGCGCCTGTTTCCCTTATACACTTCGATAGAGGTGATCCGATGAACCGTCAGGCTCGCGCGATTACCCGTTCCTCCGCGGAAGTCGCCGCCGTGACTCGGCTGCTGCTGGTGGACGATAGCGAGGTCTTTCGCGAGCGGCTGGCCCGGGCCTTTCGCGAGCGGGGCTTCGCGGTCCGCACGGCGGGCGGCTACGACGAGGCCATGACGTCGGCCCGCGAGCACTCGCCGCAGTTGGCGGTGGTGGACTTGCGGATGCCCGGCCGCGGCGGGCTGGAGCTGGTGCGCGACCTGAAGCAGTTGGACGCCTCGATGCACGTGCTGGTGCTCACCGGCTACGGCAGCATCGCCACGGCGGTCGAGGCCGTGCGGCTGGGGGCGATCAATTACCTGCCCAAGCCGGCCGACGCCGACGACGTGCTGGCGGCGTTTCGCCGGGCGGGCGCCGTGGACGTGGCGGCGGAAGGGGACGCCGACGCGCCCACGCTGGCCCGGGCCGAGTGGGAACACATCCATCGCGTGATGGCCGACTGCGGCGGCAACATTTCGGAGGCCGCCCGGCGGCTGGGGATTCATCGCCGGTCGCTGCAACGCAAGCTCCACAAACGCGCGCCCACCTGAGGTAAACCATGACCGCCGTGCTGCCTCGCCCCCGCGAAAGCGGCAGCCCGCCGGGTGCGGCGCGGCGACGGCGCAGCCGGCCGTCGGAAGTGACCGGTCAAAGTAGTAGGCACGCTCCGCGTGCCGTCCACGGCACACGGAGTGTGCCTGCTACGGTGACCGGCAGCGAGGCGGCCCTGCCAGAGCGTGCGCGGCGGATTCTCGCCCAGCCGCTGGAGTATCGCGTCTGCCGGGGCTTCAAGCTCTTGCGCGTGCTGTGCCAGGATTTCGAGCAGCCGATCCTGCCGGACTACGCCGCGGCCGTAGACCAGCGGACGCTGCTCCCTGCGGACCAAGAGTCTGACCTGTTTGTCCGCATGAACTATTGCAAGTTCCGCGCGGACATCTTGCGCCGGCAATTGCCACAGGACGCCCCGAACGGCGAGTTCCACGAGATCAGGGGGCTGACGCCCCCCGCTCGCCTTGTCGAAGCGACCGTCGAGGAGATCGAAGACTGCCTGGCGACCGCGACGCGGCTGCGCGATTGCCTGGTGCGGGCGTTCTTAAAACTGGCCATTTCGCTCATCGGCCGCTTCGTGAGCCGCCAACACCCCTTCGACGAGCTGCTCAGCGAGGCCGCCGTCGCGCTCTTGCGGGCGGTCGAGAAGTTCGACCCGGACCGGGGCTTTCGCTTCAGCACCTACGCCACGCCGGCCGTGCGCCGCCAACTGGAACGGTTCGTCCTCAAGCAGCACAAAGACCAGCAAGTG
>JBGQHD010000296.1:0-6494 GCA_041497795.1 Planctomycetia bacterium | reverse complement strand
TTGCAGGCTGCGCTTGCCCGGCTTGGCGTCCAGCCCGGCGGCCAGATCGACTTCGGCCGAGTCCTTGCCGTCGGGAATCTTGACCTCCGGGAGCGTGAGGCCGTCGGGCAGGCTGAGCGCCTTCACGATCACGTCGCCTTTGAGCCCCTCGCGGCGGCGGACGCTGAGCTTCACTTTGACCTTCGAGCCCGGCGCCACGGTGCCAGCGATCTCGGTCCGCAGGCCCAACTCCGCCCCCTGGCCGCTGACGGCGACGGCCACCGAGTCGAGATAGTGCATGGCCACCACCCCCTGCGGCATGGCGGAGAACAGCACGGGGTGGTCGGCGCGGCGGATGACCTTCTGGCCGCCGATTTCGGCGACGGCGTAGATTCGCGCCAACGTGGCCTGGTTGCCGGCGTCGAACGACGCGCTCAAGGTCATCTCGCCCAGCGGCTGCCCGGCGGGGATCGTGGTTTCGCTGGCCGTCACGCCCGGTGGCAGGCCTTCGGCCACGAGCTGCACGGGGCCGTTGTAGCCCTGGCGAATGATCTTCACGGCCAGCGAGCCGCGGCCGCCGCGGTCGATGGTCAGCGCCCCGGTTCCCTGGCCGGCGAAGTTGTTGAGCACCTGCTGCGGGCGCTGCTGCGGTTGTTTGGCGTTGGCGGGCACGCCGCGGCCGGGCTGGACCAGAACCTCGAAATCGGGCTTCGACGGCGCGATCTCCAGGCGATAGCCGTACGAACCGCCGCCGTGGTAGTAAAGGTCGTCGATCGTCACCAGATACTGGCCGTCGGCCGGCACCGTGAACTCCAGCCGCGGGTCATCGGAGTTTTGCGCCATCTGCACGGGCCGCACGGCCGGCGGCAAGCGGTCGCCCGCCTGAGCGTCGTCGGCCGTCGCCAGCACGCGCCCCTTGAGATCGCGGATCGAGATCACCGGGTCGAGCGGGCTGCCCAGCTCCCTGGCCCGCACACGCACGGCCAGCCGGGCGCCCGACTTGGCCTGGAAGCGGAACATGTCCCGGTCGCCCGGCTTGGCGATCCGGCCGTTGATCGTCACCGGCAAGGTGACGTCGCCGGCCTGATCCGGCTTATCGTTCGGCTCCTTCTCGGTGACTTCGGGGTAGTCGCCCGCGGCGAAGAGCGCCGGGCCGAACAAGGTGCCCTGCGGCGTCGCCACGATCAGCCGCTGAGTTTGCCAGCGCACGTCGCCATTGAGATCGACGCGATGGGTCACCGGCCGTTCCAGGCCCGGACCGCCGAAAGTGACCTCCACACTCTCGCCGCGGCGGCCCCCCAGCGGGAACATCTCGCTGGCGAACGCTTCGCTGCCGATGCGCAGGTAGTAGCCACAGATTTCGCTCCCTTGATAGATGCGGTCGTTGATCCGCACGTAGTACGTGCCCGCCTCGCGGAAGGTGTGCACCAGCCGGGCGTCGGGGGCCACGTCGGCCGACGGGGTGATGACGGTCGCCAACTCGCGCCCCTGCGAGTCCAAGAGCGTGATCACCGGCCGCACCGGCAGGCCCAGCCGATACGACTCGACGTCGATCACCAGACGCTGCCCCGCCGTGGCCTCGAACTTGTACATGTCTTCATCCGCCTGCTGCAACGTGCCGGTCACGGCCGTGGGCAACGTGAGCGCCTGCGCCTTGTCGGGCCTGGCGTTGTCCTCTTTCTCCACGGTCTGGGAGTAGCGGTCGATCCGCAGCAGGCGGGGGTTGCTGAGGCCCGCCTTGCAAATGACGTGGAAGATGTAGATGCCGGGCTGGGCGTCGTGGCGGGCCTTGAGCAGCAGCTTGGCCTGCTTGCCGGTCGCCGCGACGACTTTCTCCAGCTCCACGCCGCCGGTGCAGAGGATGCCCTGGATGTCTTGCAGCTTGTCGCCGGCCAGCGTCAGCTCGGCCGATTGTCCGGGGTTGATGCCCAGCGGAGTCATCCGCGTGACGGCCGGCATGTCGTTTCGCACCGGCTGGGCAAGGATTTGCGAGCGGGCCACGTCGGCCATGGCAAGCAGGCAACCCAACGCAACGCCGACACAAAGCACGACGTTCGGGCGGGACATGGGAAGGTCCTTTGTGCGATGCAAGAGCGAGCGAGGAAGAAGCGGCACGGCGGCAGCCGGGCAGTTGACCTCATTTATACCACGGACGGCGGTATACCACACGTCTTCTTCGCACGCCTTGGGACAGGGGGCGTCCGTCTTCGGAAAGCGAACGTCCAACATCGAACGTCCAACGTCCAACGTTGAACCGTTCGATGTTGGACGTTGGACGTTCGATGTTCGGCGGCCTTGCCTCGCGTCTTGCAATGCGGCAGGCTGGAAGCCTACCCCCCACGCGCCGGCAGGCTGGAAGCCTACCCCAGGCTGCGGCGATTGCCTTCTTCCCGTCGGCGGCGACGGGGCGTATGCTCATCGGTTTGTAGCCGTTCCCCGCCGGATTGCTTTTCGCCTCGCCGAGGCACCGATGCGCCACGTGCTTTCGATTGCAGACCTTGCCACGGCCGAGATCCAGCGGATCTTCGCCATCACCGAGGACATCAAGACCAAGTTCCTCCGCGGCGAGCGCGAGCCGCTGCTGCCCGGCCGCGTGGCGGCCCTGCTCTTTCAGCACCCTTCGATGCGCACGCGGGTGAGCTTCGACGCCGGGATGACGCACCTGGGCGGCAGCGCCATGTTTCTGGGGAGCGACGTGGGCTGGGGATCGCGCGAGAGCGTGGCCGACTTCGGCCGGGTGCTGAGCGAGTACGTGGACGTGGTGGTCGTCCGCGCCAGGCGGCACGCTGACGTGGTCGAGCTGGCCCAGCACTGCTCGTGCCCCGTCGTGAATGCCCTGACGGATTACGCGCATCCTTGCCAGGCACTGGCCGATCTGTATACGCTCCGCGAGCTGACCGGCGACGTGCGGGGGCGGACGGTGGCCTACGTCGGCGACGGCAACAACGTGGTCCGCAGCCTGGCCATGGGCTGCGGCCGGCTGGGGGTGCGGTTCCGCATTGCCTCGCCCAAGGGGTACGAGCTGGCCCCGCAGTACGTGGAAAAGCTGCGGAGCGAAAACCCCGGCATCGACCTGCACCTGACGGCCGACCCGGCCGAGGCGGTGCGCGAGGCCACGGCCGTGTACACCGACGTGTGGGCCAGCATGGGCCAGGAGGCCGAGAACGAAGTCCGCCGCCAGGCCTTCGCCGCCTATCAGGTGAACGCTAAGCTGATGGCCCAGGCGCCGCGCGATGCCTTCTTCATGCACGACCTGCCCGCCCACCGCGGCGAGGAAGTCACCGACGAAGTCATCGACGGTCCGCAAAGCGTCGTGCTCCGCCAGGCCGGCAACCGCATGCACGTGCAAAAAGGCCTGCTCGTCTGGCTTCTCGGCTCGCAAGCGAGCAAAATGACGTAACGAGTTCCGGCGGTCACCCTGAGCGAAGCGAAGGGTCTTCGCCGAGGCGGCAACGATCGGCGAGCGTGGGAGCCGCCGCGGCGAGGTTCTTGGCTCCGCTCAGACAGTCGCACCTATCCGGTCAAATCGCGCATGGCCGCGACGATTGAACAGTTCATCCGCGATCTGATCCGCAGCCGCGTGCTGTCGGAGAACGAGCTGGCGGCGATCAAGGCCGACGTCCGCGCCAAACGCCTGCCGCGCGAAGCGGAGGGCCTGGCCCGCGAGCTCGTGCGGCAAGGCCTGCTCACCAAGTTTCAGGCCGCGACCATCTACCAGGGGCGGACCGACGAGTTGGTATTGGGCCACTACGTCATCGTGGACAAGATCGGCGCCGGCCGCATGGGCTTTGTGTACAGAGCCAGACGCCGCGGCATGGACGGGATGTTCGCGCTCAAGGTGCTGCCGGCGCGCCGCATGAAGGAATCGACCACGGCCCGGCAACGCTTCCATCGCGAAATCCAGCTTCACGTCCGGCTGAGCCATCCGAACATCGTCCGCATCCACGACGCCGGCGAGCACAACGGCGCGCCCTATCTGGTGATGGAGCTGGTCAACGGCCAGGACCTCAATTCCCTCGTCCGCTCGTCGCCGCTGTCGGTGGGTCAAACCGTCGATTACATCCTGCAGGTCGCCCGCGGGCTGGCCTACGCCCACGGCGAAGGGGTCGTGCACCGCGACGTCAAGCCGGCGAACCTGCTGCTCGACGCGTCGGGGACCGTGAAGATCCTCGACCTGGGCCTGGCCCGGCTGGAGGACGCGGAAGTCGAGAGCGGCAACAACCGCCTGACGGCGCAGATGCAGATACTGGGAACGCCGCACTTTATGGCTCCCGAACAGGCGGTCGATCCGCGGAACGCCGACGGCCGGGCCGACGTGTACTCGCTGGGCTGCACGTGGTTCTACCTGCTGACCGGCCGGCCGCCCTATCCGAGGGATTCGACGATCGACGCCTTGATGGCCCATCGGGAAGAGCCGGTCCCCCGGCTCGTTGTAGTTCGCGATGACGTGCCGGCCGAGCTGGACGCGATCTTTCAAAAGATGCTGGCCAAGCGGGCGGACGAGCGATTCGCTTCCATGGCGGAGGTCGTGGCGGCGCTCGAGGCCTGGCAGCAGGGGGCCAGCGCGCCTCCACTGTCGCCGGGCACGAGAACGACCGTGGCCATCAGCACCGCGGATGCCAGCACGATCGAGGGGGTCGCGCCGATTGCGATCATCCTGGGGCCGCGCACGCTGCCTCCGGCGACCGTCGCGAACAGCCGCCCGACAAGGCTGCCAAGGTGGCCAAGTTGGATGTGGCCCAGATCGAAGCGGGCTCGCGCCGCCGTCGCAGCGGCTGCGATCGCGATCACGTTGGGGATTGTCGCCGCGATCCTTCTGGCGACGTGACGCGACTTGGCCGCGCCGCCGCGCTACTTCTTGCCGCCGACGAACGGATACGCGATCAGGCCGGCGAGCAAGCCGACGCCGGCCGCGGTGGCCCCGCCCAGGACTCCGATCCCGAGCTGCTCTGAGCGGTAAGGGGTCCAGAAATTCAGCACGACCGCGGCCACCACGAACACGATCGCGCCCACAATGGCCGCCGTGACTTGCCGCTGCTGTTTGGCTTTGATCTCCTCGGGATCGGCGTCGGCTTGCGGCGCGGCATAGGCTGTTGCCGGGTCGCCTTCGTCCGCGGACTCTGAGTTTGCCTTCGCCGCGGCCTTGCCCGCGCCCTTGGTCGTCGCGCCCTTCGTCGCCGCGGCCGACTTGCCCGTGGCCTTGGCCGCGCCGCCGCGGGCCAGCTCGGCGTCGGCCGCTTCCTTGGGGAAGTGCTTGTCCACCACGGCGTGAATCTGCGCCGGCGTGCAGAGCACCGTCCGCACCGGCACGCCCAGCCGCAGCCGCAGTTCTTCCTCCACGTCCGGCGTCAGCAGGTTCGGCGAGGCCATCAGCAGCACGCCGTCGTCGATCAAGAGCGGCACGCAGGAGTGTTGCCGGGCCATCAGGGCGGGCACCTGCGGCACCAGGCCCTCGTCGATCTGGATGTCGTCCAGGTCGATGAACGACACCCCGACGCTCTCGGCATAGGCCTGCATCACCACGTCCTGGGGCGCGAGCTTCTGCTGCACCAGGGCCTCGCGGATTTCCACGCCGACGGCGTTGGCATAGTTGCGGGCCTTGGCGAGTTGGGCCGTGTCCACCACCTTGCGGCGGATGAGGATTTCCTCCAGCGTGCGGCCGAGCTTGGCCTCTTCCTTGCGGCCCAGCGAGGCGTCGTACTCGGCCTTCCGCGTGGCATCGGTCAGGCAGAGCATGGCCCGCGCCAGCTCGTTGAGCAGCTCCTGCGACCGTTGGCCGTATTGCCCGGCCGCGTACTTGCGCACCTGGGCGTTGAGCTTGCGGTAGTTCGAGCGGATCTTCTCGGTGTCGTCCTCGAACTTCTTCAGCCGCAGCAATTGGTAGTAATTGAGCGGCCGGTCCGTGTCGGCGACGCCGAGCCAATCGCGGTAAACGTCGGGCGTAGACATGTTCGAACGCCTATTCGTCGCTGATCACAAACAAGCTAACTGAGGAGTTTGAGGAAGTCCGGCAACGAGGTAGTCCGTAGCAGGTCCCGATACACGAGATTCTCGAACTCCGCCGCGTCCACAAAACTCCGAACAATCCCGAGCTCTCCGACGTGGCTTCGAAGGCGAAGCACCTTCTGTTTCTGTTCTAACTGCTGTTCTGTCGAGAATGTCGTCGGTCGGTCACAAAAGTAAAACGTGATCCAGGGCCGCCTCGTATTGCGCCACGAGGCGAGAGCGTTATCAAACTCCTCTTCCGTTCCAGAAGACGCGATATCTGTTGGTGTTCCGAAGCGGTTCCACATTATGCCAGCAAACAGATGGTAATTCCCCAGTTGATTGTTAACGACCTGCTGAGGGCCAGGACCGATCTGAGGGGCCATGTCTTCCCACCTGATCAGCCTCACGAAGAGGCCGCGCTCCTCGACCGCATCTTGGTTAAACCGAAATACCGCGCGGGCAAAACTTTCTCGCTCTGTAGCGACGTCTCCGGGTGAGCTAAGAAGCAAGCGAACGACGTGAATGTT
>JBGQHD010000295.1:0-6494 GCA_041497795.1 Planctomycetia bacterium | reverse complement strand
GCCGCTGGCGAAGCCCAAGCCGTCGGTGCCATCGATGGCAGCCAGGCTCTGGCACGCGCTGTGCCCGGCAAAGGTCCCGGGCCAGTGGTTCACCTGAGCGACCATCATGCTCCGTGGGTGGCTGCCCCGAAGCCAGCCGGCGTGACTTCCGAGCACGGCGATGCCGAGCAGGAAACGTCGACAGGTTCCAGCGCCCAGCAGGCCACTCGAGCCCCAGACGAGGACCGCAAGCAGACCATCCAGCAGCACGCGAGCCAGTTGCCCGGGCACGACGCACTGCTAGATGCACCTCACTCAGAGTCGTCGTCCAACGAGGCCGTCCCGCGGCCCGCTTCACGAAATCCACATCCCAGACGCAAACAGCAAGAGAAACCCAAGTAGTTGGCTCCCGCCACCAGAATTCGAGTCCGGCCGCGACCTGAAAAAACGACAAGGAGGGAGGGGGCGCCCCGTGGCGCCCCGGGGTCTTACTGCGGGAGGACCATCGTGCGTCTGGAACGGCTTGCAAAGCTGCTGGAAACCGTCCAACTGGAGCGAAGCCTCACGGCGGAGGAATTGGCCCGTCAACTCGACGTCTCCCGCCGCACGCTGTTTCGCGACATTCGGGCGCTGGCCATAGTCGGCGTGCCGATCGTCTACGACCGGACGGCGTCGGCCTTCCGCCTTTCCCAGCCCGGCCCACACCGAAGTAGCCTCACCGCAGCCGAACGAGCAGCGATTGCAGAGCTCCTGGACGATCGGCGAGTGGCGGCGCAGCACCGGCGTGCAGTGCAGGCGCTCAAGAAGCTCATCGGCAACGTGAGCTTGGCCGACTTGGCGCCTCGCCCGCCGGCGGCCGCAATGGCAAGGCAACTCCCGGCACCTCTCGAACGGACGTAGCAGGATCTGCCGCGCGTCACCAAAACTAAAGAGGTGCTGATCCTGTCTGGCCTCGTCCACGCCGCCTAACCGAATCACCAATGCCGTAGCCGCAGCAGCTGACTGAGCGACACTTTCTCGTTCTCGTCTTCGGCAGGTATCCGTTCTTGGGACGAGGCGACTGGCATTTTGGTATCTCCGTGCCAAAGTTTCCCCGGGAAAGATCTCCACTTCTCCGCTTGCCGAAGGCATCTTCTGCCACGAATTCGCCGCCCCGCGGCGCCTCACGCACACTCATCACGTGTGGGACCACCGCACAGAGTCTCGCCAGGTATCCTGCACCCGGACCGTCGGGCATCGCGCCGATGCAAGCGCCGCCTCGGTATAGTGCGCGACCATCCGTGAGACGATCGCGTTGACCAAGTCCCGCTTCCTGAGGCGGTGACCGGCTTCTCGCTCAATGTGCGCGGCCAAGCGGCGAACCGCTGCGCTCCACGGAGACAATCGATCCCCGGAGGAGCGCAGGGCTCGCTTCACCATGCGTCGCAGGTACTTGCGAGGAGACGATTCCATTCGAGTTCTCACATGGGAGGACGAATGCAGTCTTCCAAGACAATTCCTCGTCACGTTTCTACCAGGCGAACGGCCGCCTGTGAATCTCCCCACCTGTTTGGACATTTCGGTCGGGAAGTCCGAACAAACGAGGTCAATAGCCCACGAATGTTGTTGCCGTGCCAGAGTAGTAACCGTGGTCGTCCTGTGCCCTGCCGTATATGGCACCCGGACCCAAAATCGATGCATAGTATGAGAAGCCACCGTTAGCATCCGTCTCCAAAGTCACCGGCTCCGCAAGCGGAGCCCCCGATAATGTCACAGTGGCCTCCGATGGGTTCTCATCCCCCACATAGCCACTGACTTCCCACACGCCTCCTCCTACGGAGCTGGATGTCAAAGACAAGTAAGGGGGTAAGTTATACGGAGGTGGCCCATCCGCCGGTGAGGGACTTGGCTCAAGTGCTGTCGCGAGAAGTACTGTGCCGAAGATCATGATCAACGCTAGCGAGCGTCGACCTCCGGTGAGATTCCGACCAAGTGCGGCCAGTGAGAGCCGGGCGCGCAGCATCAGACCGTGAGCAACCATGGGTGCCTCCAGAGAAAAAGGGGAAGAGTAACGTCAGCGTCGGCGCAGGGCCGGCGCCTCACCGTCGCGACGTGTAGCGGCGTATGCCGCGCGTCGTCGGTGTCTCAGCGTGTCACCCTGAAGATCGTGAAGTCCGGCTAAAACCGGACAGATGTTTATCGCGCCGTAGCAAACGTGGCGAGAAGCGCAAGAGCATGCGCCTAATCAAAGAGAGAAGTCGAAGCCACGTTGACGTCCCGCAAGGAATCGAGCAGATGGGGTATGTCCATCGGAGGGGCACGGAACTGCGGCGACGAGGCCGCCACTTTCGTCGAGAACTCCCCCGTCAGATCCTTCCACGACGCAGCCGCTCGTTCCAGGATTTCCGTGGGGCACCCCAGTTCCCGCGCCGATGCAAAATGGCGCTGGGCCAGCGCCAACGAGGAGGCCAGATCCTGATGCCCGCGAAGGACTTGTGCTGCGAGAATGTCGGCCGACAACAGGTGGAATGCAGCGACCGAGGAATCGAGGGAAATCGCGTGCTGAGTGTGCCCGTAGGCTTCAACAAGGTCTGCGGGGGAGACGGTGCGAGCGGCATTCGCTTGCTGCGCGGCAACGAACGCCAAATTATAATGGCTTGTCGCATCCGTTCTGTTGGATGCCACGGCTCGTTGTAGCCACTGCCGCGCCAGCCGGTATTGTCCGAGCCGTAATTGACAGTATCCGAAGTTATTGCACATTGCCGAGTCCTGGGGAAAGGTCCGAAGTGCAACCTCGAAGAAGGCCGCGGCCATGCCAAAGTCACTCCGGACCGCATTGAGCTTTCTCGCGTAGCATTCCCCCAGACATGCAGTGACGTACGGATTCGAAGCGAGCGCGTCATTGAGCGCCTCAAAGTCAGTCTGGGCAACGGGATAGCGGCCCAGCAGCATGTACGATCGGCCGCGCAGAAAGCGCACCGCAGAGTTGTCCGGCTGCATCCCGAGGACCGCAGCGAAGTGACGTGCCGCCGCTTCGTACTCCTCTCGGACAAAGGCTTCTCGGCCACGCCGCTCCCCGCGTACCCACGAGGGCGGAGTGACCGCCCAGGCGTAGCCGCCGGCGCACGTCGCGAGGCATCCCAAGCCCAACGTGGCCAGCGCGCCCCGGCGGTGCCGTCTCACGAAACGCCCACCGCGCCGTGACAGGCGCAGCTCCGACCGCAGCAATGCTGCTAGCTCTCTGGCGGTTGCCGGCCGATCGGTAACCTCGTAGGCAAGGCACTTTTCGACGAGCCGGATCAGACTGGGATTGAGCGACACTGCGGCATCACGGAGCGACCCCGGACCACTTCGCTGTCTCCGCAGCATTTCGACCGCGATGCCCTGCGAGGGAAGGTTCTTCGGCACACTCCCCCACGGCAGTTCTCCACGCACCAGCTGGTGGAACACGACCCCCAGCGAAAATAGGTCCATCCTGCCGTCAATCCGGGGTCTCGAATCCTCGCCGCTCACGACCCGCAACTGCTCCGGCGCCATGTAGGGCAGCGTTCCTCCGAGCCCGTGCCGCGCCTCGCCCGCCAGCGCCAAGTTGAAATCGAACAGCTTCGCCCCGGAACGGGTCAGAAGCACGTTTGATGGCTTGATGTCGCAGTGAAACACGTTCTGGCCGTGGGCGTGCTCCAGGGCCTCCGCCAATTCGACGGTGAGCTGCAGCACGGCGTCCACGTACGATCGGCGTCGCCTCGTCGGCGAGCCCCCGTCCGACAGGACGTCGCTCGTTGCATCCTCGCGCTCGGCTCGACGCAGGACCTCATCCAGAGCCGCTTCCTTCGCGGCCGGTCTTCCGGCGGGAAAGGCATGGTCGAGGAGATCCTGCAAGGTGGCACGCCCCAGGTACGGCATGCAGATCGCCGACAGCCCGGTCCGCGGATCTTTCTGGACGGAATAGACCGGCACGATGTGCGGGTGACGCATCAGACCCAGCACGCGGGGTTCCACGCCCTCGATGTGCGACACCTTGACGACGACCTTCCGGTCCCCGAGCGCCTTCTCGCCCGCCAAGAAGACCCGCGAGAACGCGCCTCGCCCCAGCTCCTCGAGCAGGCGAAACCCGAGCACCGCTTCACCCGGGAGGGGCCACCGGATCGGTACATCCAGTTGGGGATAGCGCATCGCCCACTGGTGCGTGGCCAGTTGGCGCAAGAGCGCGGCTTGGTGCTGCGCGAATCGTTTCACGAACGCCGGCACGTCGACCGATTCGCCTGCTTCCGTGCGGCGGCAATACTCCTCATACGCCAAGTCGAGCACAAGCGACGTGTCGCCGGCCCAATCCGGGTGCTCCGCCAGAATTCGCTCGGCGTCAAAGGGCGCGTCCGGCGGCGTCTCGCGAATGAGTCGCCAGACCTCGCGACTCTGCGAACGACCGGAAGCCGTCGGCGATCCAACGCACTCCGGTGTGCCCGTCGTCCTCGTTGCGGCCATGTGCGTTCTCTCACAGGGCTCCGGCAGGGTGTAGGAGACTATCCCGCAACGTCCGTCGAGGGCCCCTTCGACTCCCGCTCCATCCGCCGCTCCGCTCGCTCCACGACTCGCCGCACCGTGCGTTCATTGAGTCCGAGCTTCTCGGCAATCTCGACGAACGACCCTCCTTGTCGCCGCAGATCGAAGATCTGCACCGATCGGTCCGTTCGTCCGTCCGTCAGTTGTTCCCAGGATTCACGGGCGATCGCCCACTGGCTGGCGGTGGGCTCGTCGGAAACGGCCGGGTCAGTCGAGTCGGGCAGCGTTTGCTCGTCGTGGCCGGCATACTTCAGCGTGCCCAGACGCCGACGGACTTCGTCGATCGTCTTATAGCGTGCCATCGCCCCCAGGTAGGCCGCCACGTCCTCAAGACCTTGGCAATCCAGGTCATCTCGAAGGTCGGCGAAGAACGAGGCCCAGACGGCTTGCAGGAAATCCTGCGAATCGAACTTGGTCCGCATTTTGCGGTTCAGTGAGCGTCGCACGATCCGCTGTAAATGCGGACTGAAACGTGTGACCAACTCCTCGGCCGCCCGGTCGTCTCCGGTCCGCGCGCGATTGAGTAGCTCGCCGACCTCAGTGTCATCGTCTGTCATCGACATGTCTCCCCTCCCCGCGCTGCCCTCGGGGATCATCGTAGCGGCGATTTTCGCAAATGCCACAACCGGGGTGACATTTTCTGACAACGCCACGCCGCGGTAGGCCGCTGCGTCCGCCTTTGGCTTGGCCACCGCCATCTCCCGTGCCCTGATCGACTGCAGATACCCCTGCGGAGACGTCACCCTCCGGAGGTCCTTCTTCTAAGGAGCAGGACCGAAGTCGGCGTGATCCGTCTGCCAGTCCCCGCCGAAACAGTGTCCGGTCCGGAAGCAGATCCCCGACAGAGAAAGGGAAAGGGAGAAGAGCACCGAAACACGTGACGAGGAGGGGAAGCGTGCGCCTGGAAAGACTTGCCAAGCTGCTGGAGACGGTGCAGGCGGCCCGGTCCTTCCGGGCACAGGAGTTGGCTGACCGGCTTCAGGTCTCGCGCCGCACCGTTTTTCGCGATATTCAAGCCCTGGCGCGGGTCGGCGTTCCGATCGCGTACGACCGCGCGATGTCGACGTTTCGTTTGACGCGATCGCGCACACCGAGCATGCGCCCGCTGACAACCAAAGAGCGGGAAGCCGTGGCGCGGCTCCTCGATGATCGCCGCGTCGCAGCGCTGCACCGGCGCGCGGTGCGGGCGCTGCGAAAACTCATCGGCAACACCACCTTGGCGGACTTGGCGACCGGTCGAAACCCACACGGCGGCCTGTGACGTACCGGCAGTGTCACGGCGAGAGGCGCATCCGAGTCTAGACCCTTTCCAGCCGTGCCAGGATCTCGATCGTTCGCCTGGCCTGCTCCACTCCACCCACGCGACTCGCCAAGGCTTTCGCTGCCAGCAAATGGCTGAGAGACACTGCCTCGGACTCGTCCTTGCTCAGACGCCCGTTCCCGGGTCGAGGCGATTTGTACTTGATCTGACTGATCAGCGAATCCCCCACTCTGATGCCCTTCTCGGCCAGCGCCGCTTTGATCACTTTCGGCGTGGCGTCGGGTTTCATTGCCAGGTAATCGCGGATCGCTTGCGACTTGGTGCCCGTTCGTTTCGCTCTCGCCATGGTGCTGCCCTACCAGATGTTCGAAAATGGGAGTGACAGGAATTGACACTCACCAGGATTGCTACCCTACGCTCCGCCTCACCGGCGGTAAAGTGTTCCGCCCGCCTTTTCTCACTCCAGAATCTGCCGGGAAACCGTTCCGGCCTTCCTTCACCAAGCAGCTTCTTTCCGGCCATTCACGTTGGCGGATCTGTGATCGGGCGGTGTTTGGCTCCCGCCGGCGGCCATCTCCCTCACGACCAAGGAAATCGGCCATTCCTGTGGATTTCGTTGCCCGGAATGCACGCAACCCTCGCCGCTACCTGGGAATGCGAAAATCCGGCGATTCCCTGTCCGCTTTCGGGGTGTCATTGCGACAAACCCTGTGTG
>JBGQHD010000294.1:0-6499 GCA_041497795.1 Planctomycetia bacterium | reverse complement strand
CGCCCCCAGGCCGCACAGTCCACGTAAAGCACGTGACTCGGGTCGCGCACCGGGCCGCTAAGATGATTCGCCCAGCGCCTGCTCTTGGCGAGCGATTGCTCGCCGCCCACCGTTTGGGCATTCTGCAGGGCGCGCTCGCTGCCGGCAACCCACAGCCGGCCGTCGGCCAGCGTGACGGTGGAGATGGCCGAGCGGGAGAGTCGCAGACTGTCAGCCAGGGTCCGCAGGCCGTCGCCCATCAGCAGCCCTGCCAAGCGAGAGGAGGCCGACTCGCTGAACGATTTGGCCACGGCGGCCAGCAGGGGCTGGAGCGCCGCCTGGACCAACTGCAGCGATTCTCGCTCCGGCGGCATCTGCGGACGCACGGCGACGGCCCCGGCCCATTGCAGCCACTGGGCACTGTCCCCGGCCTCGTCGGGCTTGAGATAGACGCCCAAGTCCGGCCCCAGCAGCCGCAGCAAAGACACGATAACGTCAGCGTCTTTGACTTCCGCATCATCGGGCTGCTTCGGCTGCTTCTCGGGGGCGCCATACTTCCGTGCCCAGGTGATGAATCGATCGGCGTCCACTCGGGCAGCGACGGCCAGGAGGGCATTGTCGGGCACCTTGCCCAGGAACGTCGAAGCACCGCTGAAGCAGGCCACGAATTCGCCGGCCGGCGCGGGGAGCGCTTTGCGATCGTATTTGATGACCGCTTGCAGCCGGACGCGGGGCGTCAGCTCGACGGTGGCCCAGCACGACTCGACGGCCTGCCAGGTCGCCAACAACAACTTCTTTTGCGGCTGCTCGGCCGGCGACGCCGCGGCCAAATCGGCCCGCATCGCAGGCTCCCAGGTGCGGAGGTTCACGAACACCGTCAGCGCGGCGCCCGGCGGCATCTCTTTCGCCGCCGCGGCATAGGCCGCCAACTCGGCCAGGCTGCCGGGGGAGCCGGTCGCCCCGGCGCCGGCGGCTTGCGTGAGATCGAGCACGCGATGGAACATCGCCTCGTGGTCCGAAAGGACGATGGTCGAGCCGAGGACGGCCAAGCGCATCGGGGGTCGCTTGCCCGGCCGCGAGCCAAGCTGGTATTCGATTCCGCCGTGACTGGCCGATTGCCAGGAGACTCGCTCGAACAGCGTTTGCGCGGCGCGAAAGCCGTCGGCCGCCTTCCGGAGGGCAGCCGCGTCGGCGGCGCGCACGAGCAGCACGGCCGGCGTCTGGCCGCCATCGCCCCTGGCGACGCCATCTTTGTCAACGACGCCATCTTTGTCAGCGACGCCGTCCTTGTCAGGTTTGTCTTGGCCGGCTTCGTCTCTGGGCCAGATTGCGACCAGGACGTGATGACCGATCACCTTTTCCCATAGGTCGCCGGACTCCACGCCGATGGCCGCCGCTACCTGGTCCGCAACGGCAGCCAATTCTTGCCCCTGCTTCTCGCGCCAGCGCCGCCAGGGGGGGAACTCGCCCAGCCGCTCGAAGTGGGCTGAGGAGCGGAACTGCCGCACGGCCGCGGCCAAGCCCCGCGCTTCGAGGCACACGCCGACGTCGGAAGGCACCAACGCTGCCAGAGGCTTGTCGTCGGCCGCGGCCCACGAAATGGCGACGGCTGAAACGGTGGCGAAGACCAACGCCGCCGACCAAGCGGTGCGGCAGGGGTGACGCCGATGGTTGAGCCGACTCGCCATTAGAGTTCACCATTTTCCGGCGTTGTCCCGCCGAACAGCGACGTGAGCGCCGCCATCGTAGACTGAGCCAACGGCCGCAGCCCCTCGCGCACGTGACTGGCGACTTCGGGAGTCGGCACGGGCTCGCCGCTGTTCCAAAGAACCGCGGCCGGCGTGCTTTCCACGCGCGGAACGAGGGCCAGCACGTCGGAAAGGTCGCTGCGGGTTTCCCTGGCCAACCCGGCGTAACAGTTGGCCGCATCCTGTCGCAATTTGGAAAGCGCCCGCGACTCGACTGCCGGAGTTTCGCCCTGGGCCAGTCCGCCCGTGGGCGAAGTGGTCCGATCGCTGGGCGGCTCGAACCGCCAACAGACGGCGATCAGCACCGCGGCGGCCGCGGCGATGCCTGCGGCACGCCACCACACGCGTCGGCTCTTCGTAGTAGGCACACTCCGTGTGCCGTGCACGTTGACGGCGCGCGGAGCGTGCCTGCTACTTTCACGTGGCCGCGTCTCTCCGAGACGCGAGTACGAGTCTCGGAGAGACTCGTCCACGTGCGAGGCAACGGCTGCCGCCACGATCCGCTCGGCCAGATCCGAGGCGGGCGCCGGCGGCGACCGAAACCGCATCACCTGCACCAGGTCCGCGTAGCCGCTCCACAACTCCCGGCACGGCGCGCAGCCGCGCAGATGCCCGTGGAGCGCGTCGTCCAACTCCAGCGGCGCCCGCTCGTCCAGCAGGTCATTCAGCCGTGCTTCGAACTGTTGGCAATTCATGGCGTGCCTCCTCGACCACTCCCCGCTCGCGCAGCTCGCGGACCACTTCCGCCCTGGCGCGATGAATCCACGTCTTGATCGTGCCGACCGGGCAGTCCATCGCCGCCGCGATGTCGGCGTAACTCAACTCCTGCTCGTGGAACAGCACGAACGCCTGGCGGTGCTCCTCGCGCAGCTTGCCCAGCGCCAGGTTGACCTCCTCGGTCAATTGGCGCAAGGCGTGCGCGTCCGGCGCGCCGTCGGGCAGGTCGTCGGTCAACAGCGGCAGCGGCGTGGGCCGCCGCGAGCGAGTCGCCAGCAGGCTCCGACAACGGTTGCCGGCAATCGCCAACAGCCAGGGGCAAAACTCCCGCGTAGCGTCCCACCGGCGCAAGCTGCGGAAGACGCGGAGGAACACCTCCTGGGCCACGTCCTCGGCGTCGTGGCGGCTGCCCAGCATACGCACGCACAGGCCAAAAACCTGGGCGTGATATTGGTCCACCAGCTCGCGCATGGCGAACTGCTCGCCTGCCAGGCAACGCTGGACCAAAACTCGTAAGTCTTCAGGCAACCGTCACCTCGGCACACTTGGCCGGTCAATTGTTGTACCTGCGGCCCGCCCCTCGGAGTTTCGCGCAATCCACGCGAAGCGTGGGAGTGCTGCCAACACAGGTCGTTGGCAGCGCGCCCGCGACAGCTCTCCGCATCGGCCAGCGCGGGCACGGCCGTTGGCATAAACCTTTGAATGACCTGTCCTTGCGCCGCCGACGTAGTGCAAGCAGCCGGCTACCGCGGCGGACGTCGATCTTTAGATTCTAATTGCCGATGCCGCCGTTGCCAAACGCCATTGAGGACGGTGCCGTGCCGGACGCGGCCTTTCGACGAGCGGGCGGCTTTTGATTCCCGAAGATTGAGACGGCCGCTGCGGCGGAGTAAGCTCATTGGGCGTTCATGGTCATTCCGAGCGCAGCATGGTCATTCTGAGCGCAGCGAAGAATCTCCGCGGCGTTGCCCAGACCCTTCGCTACGCACAGGGTGACCGACGATTGCTAAATCCGCCCTACCACTTTCCTCCCCCAGGTGTCGCATGCTCCGTCCATCTGTTGCCGCTTGCCTGACCGCCTTCGCCATGCTCTCGACTCTCCAGCCGTCGGTCCGAGGCGAAGATGCCAAGCCGTCGGGCAAGTTCCGCGTGTACATCGGCACTTACACGGGCGGCGACAGCCGGGGAATCTACGTCTGCGAGCTGGATTCGGCGGACGGGTCGCTGAGCGAGCCTCGCCTGGCCGGGGAAGTCAAGAACCCTTCGTTCCTGGCCCTGCACCCGGGCGGCAAGCATCTCTACGCGGTGAGCGAAGTCGGTGGCACCGGGGCCGTGGTTGCGTTTGCCATCGACGCCAAGACGGGGGGACTGCACGAGCTCAATCATCAGCCGACCGGCGGGGCGGGGCCGTGTCACGTCGTCGTCGATAAGCAGGGCCGCAACGTGCTGGTGGCCAACTACGGCGGCGGCAGCGTGGCGGCCATTCCCATCGGCGAAGGCGGCCGGCTCGACAAGCCCACGAGCGTGATCCAGCACCACGGCTCGAGCGTCAACAAGGAGCGGCAATCCGAGCCGCACGCCCATTCGATCAACCTCGACGCGGCCAATCGCTTTGCCTTCGCGGCCGACCTGGGCCTGGACAAGGTGCTCGTCTACCGCTTCGACGCGGCCAAAGGCACGCTCACGCCGAACGCCCCGCCGTCGGCCAGCGTTGCCGCCGGCTCGGGCCCCCGGCATTTCGCCTTCCACCCCAGCGGGCGATTCGCCTACGTGATCAACGAGATGGCCAGCACCGTCACGGCCCTGGCCTACGACGCGGAGCAGGGCAAGCTCAGCGAGATTCATACGCTCAGCACGTTGCCGAGCGAAGTGCCGGGCAACTCCACCGCCGAAGTGCAGGTGCACCCCTCCGGCAAGTTCGTGTACGGCTCCAACCGCGGGCACAACAGCCTGGCGATCTTCAAGGTGAACGCCGATTCGGGCCGGCTGACCGCGGCGGGGCACCAATCCACCGGCGGCAAAACGCCGCGCAACTTCGGCATCGAGCCTACGGGCCGCTACATCCTGGCGGCGAACCAAGACAGCGGCAGCGTCGTGGTCCTCCGCGTGAACCAGGAGACCGGCGCGCTGACCCCCACCGGCGCCAGCGTGAAGGTCGGGGCACCCGTGTGCGTGAAGTTCCTCAAGCTGTAGCGCGCCGCGCAAAGGGGTCGGGAGCTCCCGACCCCT
This sequence comes from Planctomycetia bacterium, assembly GCA_041497795.1. GTDB lineage: Bacteria > Planctomycetota > Planctomycetia > Pirellulales > S012-138 > JBGQHD01. The sequence continues at coordinate 1,826 of JBGQHD010000294.1, read as the reverse complement.
TCGCGCTACCGTTCGCGCTACTCCAGAGGCGTTGGCGGGGCGTCGTCGCACACGACGTGGCAAGCGGGCAGAGCTTGTTGGAGGCGGTCGATCCCGGCCCGCGTGACAGACGCGCTATCGATGTGGAACTGCTCAAGGCGGCGGAGCGACGCGAGATGCTCGAGTCCAGCGTCGGTAACCTGCTGGGCGTAGATGGTCAGTTCTCTTAGCTCAGCCAGCGCCGCGACGTTGGCCAGATCGGCGTCGGTCAGCGGCAACATGATCCCCAGTTCCAGCCGCTCCAACGCAGGCAGATCGCCAAGGTGCGAGAGTGCCAAGGCGAACTGCTCCTTGGTGGGCAGGTCGTACCGCCGCAGCTCGACCATCATGCGAGCGCCGTCAAACTGCACCGAGACGACGTCGTGCAAGAGGTCGTTGCCGATCAACCGCCGCACCCAAGCCGGCCGCCACCCGTTGGCAGCGGACGACTCGAAGTCGTATTCGACGATGCCGCCCACGTCCAGGATCGCCTGCACCGCCCGGCGCTGCCGCTCGGCCTGGCGTACCTGCCAGCCAAGCCAGAGCGCGACCGCCGTCAGCAGCACGAACAGCGTGCGGAGGCGGAATTGGAGGAAGCGGCTGGGGTTCGCTCGTGGACCGGGCATGGCCGAAACTCAAACAATGAAAGCTAGTCTCGCAGCGTGCGGTCATGAAGCGCCGTGATCGGTCGCCCCGTCTTTCGTTCTACGACAACACCAACAACAGGAGAAGCAATGCAATATTCTTGGAACCGTCGACTGTGGTCTGTTTGGATCAGCAGAAAGTCTTCCTTCCACAATACTGCCGCAGGCTCGATGCTGATACCAACGCGGCTTTGCTCGTCATATTCTCCTTGGAGCCACCCGCGTACCGTCTCGTCGAGCGGAACAACCACGTCGCCTAACACGACGCGTCCTTCCAGAAGGTCGTCCCAGAAAACTGGCGTTGCGGCTTGGAGGGCGGCCATCGCCGCCGCCTCGCTGGGATACGGCCCAGTGTAAGCACCGGGCATGTACCCACACAGGGTTGTCATCGCCTGAACTGCATGATTGTACGGCTCGTGGATCGCCCATTCGTGTCCGCGAACAACGCAGCCTGACGATCGCCAGTAGCAGCGTGTCTTGCGGTCCAGGCTGGGAGGCTCGCGTGACGGATAGCCCTCGGTGCGCAGTACGGCCTGCCCGTGGCAGTAGTCCCAGACGCCGTGGCCGAAGGAAGGACCCATCGGCGTCAAGACGACGAAGGCGAGCAGATAAGCGACTTTCGTTCGCGCCAGGAATAGTGCGGACGGTAAAAGCACGGCCAGCCCCGTCAAGAACGGCGCCAGGAGCATGGCGACCCAGACCAGCGCCGCTGCCGCGACCACGAGTGCATAACGCGCCTTGCGACTGCGAGGCAGCGCCGCCCACCGCGGAAAATAAAGGACCAGCGCGATGACCCCAAGCAGGGCGGCAGAAAAAGGGTCGAACCATACGGCCGTCGCGCAAACGAAGCCGACCACCACGAACAATCGGAGCAGTCCGAGCAGCGTAAACTGTCGCGGAGATCTTGGACGCTTGGCGGGGGGTGGGGTGTCGATCTCGAGAAATGACATCGGTTGCGGCCTCGTTCATCACCCGGCACCCAGGACGGGATTGCGCCCACTCCGGCGCGTCATTGCCCGACTTATCAAGGGGCTTACGCCCCCCCCGCTCGCCGATCGGTTCTTGGCGCGGCCTACCCGATCTTCGCCTTGAGCTGGCTCAGCAGCCGGATGGCGTGGCCGATTTCCGCTTTTTGCCGCGCCGGGTCTTGGGGGATTTCGCGCT
>JBGQHD010000293.1:0-6516 GCA_041497795.1 Planctomycetia bacterium | reverse complement strand
TCGCGCGCGATCACGGACTCAAACCGCCAGACGCCATTCATGTTGCTACGGCTCTGGAACGGAAAGTGGATGTTTTGCAAACCTACGACGGTAGCAGACCACATTCGCTTCTGAAGCGAGATGGAGAGATAGACGGCCTTTCGATTAAGGAGCCGGAGCGCATTGACAAGCAGTTGCGGATTCCTGGAATCGTTGTGCCTGCAACGGAGGTTGCCAGTGAAGACACCGAAAGAGAAGCCCGCCGAGTCGCCATCGCAGACCCCATTCCAGAGGTTCCAGGAACTGACCCAGCGCCTGCTGAAAGTCCCAAAGGCGGAAGTGCAGGAGAAGCTGAAGCAGCGCCAGCGGCGAAAGAAGCGCCAATCAAAAGGCCAGGAAAAACAAAGAAGCCGTGACGCGCCAGCAGCAGCCGCCCGACGGCTAGCTACTGAGTCAGGTATATTATTCCCTTTGTAAACGTGCCCCACGCTTTACAGCGTCCAGCCCTTGCGGTACTCCGCGTGGACGTACTGCTTGAGTTCGGGGGCGTTCTTCACCTTGAGGGTCTCGCTGTCCCACTCCAGCCGCGTGCCAGGTGCGCGCATGGCCAGCACGCCCAGCAGCACCGTTTCCGTCATCGGGCCGGAGTAGTCGAAGCTCGCCGCCGGGCGGGGGCCGCCTCTGCAGGCCTGCACCCATTCCTCGTAATGGCCGGGCGACCGCTTCATCGTCTTGGCGACTGTTTTAGCCGTTTCGTGCAGCGTGGCCGGGAGGAGCTGCGGCATGCCGCCGTGCGAGCCGTGGAACATCTTGCCCTGGCTGCCGACGTAGAGCACGCCGTTGTCGGGCAAACGCTGGTCGGAGCGCATTTCCGCCGGTGCGGGGGGCATCAGGCCGCCGTCGTACCAGGTCATCCGCACGGGCGGCAGATCGCCTCGCTTGGGGAACTCATACGTGATGATGGCGGCGACGGGGTACGTCTCGAAGTTGAGCCGGTTGTCATCCAGCACGGTGCCGTCGAGGGTCGTCCGCGCCTCGACAGTGGTTGGCGCCCCCAGCTTCAGGGCCCACACGGGATGGTCGATGATGTGGCAGCCCATGTCGCCCAAGGCCCCGGTGCCAAAGTCCCACCAGCCGCGCCACTTCACCGGCACGTAGGCCGGATGGTACGGCCGCTCGTGGACGGGGCCGAGCCATAACTTCCAGTCGAGCTTGGACGGCACGGGCGGCGTGTCGGTCGGCCGGCCGATGCCTTGCTTCCACAGCCGCCCCGCGCGGTCGGACCAGACGTGCACCTCGCGCACCTCGCCGATGACGCCGGCCTGGATCCACTCGTTGGTGAACCGGGCGCCTTCGGTGGCATGGCCTTGGTTGCCCATCGACGTGACCACGCCGGCGGCGCGGGCCGCCTTGGTCAGCTCGCGGCATTCGTGCAGAGTGTGCGTGAGCGGCTTCTGGCAGTAGACGTGCTTGCCGGCGCGGATGGCCGCCATCGAAGCCACGGCGTGCACGTGGTCGGGCGTGCCGACCGTGACGGCGTCGATGTTCTTGGCTTCTTTCTCCAGCAGCTCGCGGAAATCCTTGTATCGCCGCGCCTTGGGAAAGGCGTTGAACGAGCCGGCAGCGCGCTCCTCGTCCACGTCGCAAAGGGCCACGATGTTGGCACCCAGCCGGCTGACCGTGGCGATGTCGCCGCCGCCCATGCCACCGGCGCCGATGCCGGCCACGTTGATCCGATCGCTGGGGGCCGTTTGGCCTGGCCCGCCCAGCACGTGCCGCGGAACGATCGTGAAGCCGACCGCCGCGCCGGTGGCCGCGGAAAGAAAAGCCCGGCGGGAGGTCTTCACAGCAGCGACTCGGCCGTTCTTCCGGCTGGCCATGGGCAACTCCTGGTTCTGCGGAGAGAAGGAAACCGATCGGCGAGTTACAGCGACATCTTACTCGATTCGCGCGCTGCTTGCCGCAGGAAGTAGCAGGCACACTCCGTGTGCCGTAGAACGGAATTCATTCCGTTCGCTCTCTTGCAACGCGGGGTCTGTGAACGGAATGAATTCCGTTCTGCACTGACGGCACACGGAGTGTGCCTACTACGGCCGGGCGTGGTAAACTCAAGCTCGCCCAAGGCGAAACCTTTGCGATCCGCGAGGGTAGAACCAAGAGGTCTTACAGTCTGAACCTTCTCCCTTCGGAGTTCGCCGAATGCGCTTGACTTGCACGGCCGCCTTGGCGGCCATTCTGGCGTTGGTGGCGGCGGATGGTCTCACCCGCGGCGAGTCCCCCGCGTCCGAGACCGCCGCGAAGCTAGGGCGAAAGATCGGCAACGTCACGTTCACCCAGGCGGACGGCAAAAAGACCTCTCTGCACGACCTCAAGGACAAAGAGGCCGTCGTGGTCGTGTTCCTGTCGTTCGAGTGTCCGAATTGCACCGGCTATGCGCCCGTCCTTGCCGAGATGGCCAAGAAGTATGGCGACCGAAAGGTCGCCTTCCTCGGCGTTTGCTGCGGCGAGGACGAGACGCCCGAAACGGTGGCCAAGCACGCCGAGGAGTTCAAACTCGGCTTCCCGGTCGTTAAGGACGACCAAGGCGCGGCCGTCGAAGCGCTGAAGGCCGAGATCACGCCCGAGGCGTTTGTCTTGGACCACAACTTCGTGCTCCGCTATCGAGGGCGGATCGACGACGGCTACGCGGCCCGGCTCAAGAAGAACTTGCAGATCAAGAACCACGACCTGCGGGACGCTCTGGAAGCGGTGCTGGCTGGCAAGCCGGTGAGCCGGCCGCTCACCGAAGCGGTCGGCTGCCGCATCGGCGTGGAAAAGGCCGCCAAGAAAGACGGCAAGATCACCTACTACCGGGACGTGCAGACGATTCTGCAGAACCGCTGCCAGGAATGTCATCGGCCGGGACAAGTCGGCCCCTTTTCGCTGACCACCTACAAGCAGGCGGTCAACTGGTCGCAAGATATCAAGGAGTACACCGCCTCGCGCCAGATGCCGCCCTGGAAGATCACCGAGGGTCTGGCTTTCCACAACGATCGCCGGCTCGCGGACAAGGAAATCGCCACGCTCGCTGCCTGGGTCGATGAGGGCACGCCGGAAGGCAGCCCCAAAGACGCGCCGCCAGCCCGCCAGTTCACCGAGGGCTGGCAGCTTGGCAAGCCGGACTTGGTGCTCTCCCCCAGCGACGACTTCGTGCTCGGCCCCGGCGGGCGCGACTTGTTCCGCGTCTTCGTGCTGCCAACCGGCCTGACGGAAGACAAGTTTGTCGTCGGCTTCGAGGTCAAGCCCGGCAATCCGCGCGTCGTCCATCACACGCTGAATTTCATCGATGCCACGGGCCAGGGCCAGCAGATGGAGAAGAAGGCGCAGGAGAAGGAAAAGCAAAGCGACAAGGACAAAAAGGACAGCGACAAAAAGGACAGCGACAAAAAGGACAGCGACAAAAAGGACAGCCAATACGATCGTGGCCCGGGGTACTCGGTCGCCATGGGCGTCGGCTTCTTGCCGCAAGGCGGGCTGGGGGGCTGGGCGCCAGGGCAGTTAGGTCGGTGGCTCCCCGAGGGCTACGGCTTTCGCCTGCCCAAGGCCTCGGACATCGTCGTGCAGGTCCACTACCACCGCGACGGCCGCGTCGAGCGCGACCGGTTGCAGATCGGGCTGTACTTCGCCAAGAAGCCCGAGGGGATCAAGCCCTACAAGAACGGCGTGATCGCGGGCCGGCTGCTGGCGATTCCGCCGGACGACGCCGGCTTCAAGGTCACCGGCACCACGACCGCGTCGCAGGATTGCATCGTGCACTCGATCATGCCGCACATGCACCTGATCGGCCGCCAGATCAAAGTCACCCTGAAGCCGCCCGGCGGCGAAAAGCAGACGCTGCTGACCATCGACCACTGGGACTACAACTGGCAGGAGACTTATTTCCTCAAGGAGCCGATGAAGGTGAAGGCCGGCACCGTGCTGGAAGTGGAGGCGATCTACGACAACAGCGACGGCAATCCCAACAACCCCAACCATCCGCCGCGACTGGTGACGATCGGCGAACAGACCACCAACGAGATGTGCTTCGTCTTTCTGGGCGCCACCTCGGATGGCCCTGGCCGGTCGCCCTTCACCCGTTCTCCGCTGCTGCAGCGCAAGCCCCGCGACGGGTCCGGGCAGCCGTAGCACGGCGGCCGTTCGGCTCCCGGCGGCGTTGGCGGACAGGAGTGTCCGCCTTACCTTGCGCCGCCTCTGAACTTGAACCTTCGCCGCCCCCTGAGTTAGACTCGCAGAGAGGAGCTTGTGCCGCAGGCATGGCGGGGGAGCGACTTTTCGCGCACCCACCCCTTCGGTTAGCTCTCGTCGGCGATCGGGCATGGGCGTTATCCGCTTCCAGGTGCATCCCCCCCGTCGGGTGACCCCCGAAACGGCCCAGCGGGCCTATTTCACGGCCCCCGACCGCTCGCTGTGGCGCAGCCGCACTCGAGTGACTGACGACGGCCTGGTGCTGGAGCGGATGCAGTCGGACTCGGGCTATTTCCACATCCCCTGGCTGGTGGATGGGTACGGCGAGGTGGCGCTTTCCACCGCTTGGCTCATGGAGCGCGATCGGCCGTATCACCTGGAGATCGAGCTGGCCCGCGGCAAGCTCAACCAGGTGCGCGGCCAGATGTTCGAGTGGCAGCAAATCGGGCTGGAGGTGCCCGCCGGGTTGAAGCAGCTCGTGGCGGACGCCGTGGCCGAGCTGGCCGCCGCCTCGACCGAGCGCGACGACACGAAGACCACCACCGAGGCCGACCAGGCGATCCGCTCCGCGGTGGAAGCCGCCTCGTGGCTCTCCCGCTGTTATGCCGAGCAATGCCTCACGGCGCGGCGGCATCAGCACGGCCGTCTGGAGACGCATCTGGGCGCGCATCTGGGCGACACGCCGCTGCCGGCCGGCTTGGCGCCGCTCGTCAAGGGTTCGTTCAACACGGGCTGCGTGCCGCTGAGCTGGCGCAGCGTCGAGGCGAATGAACAGAACTTCGACTGGAAGGTCGGCGACCAGCAGATTGCCTGGTGCCGCGAGCGAGGGCTGAACGTCCACGCGGGGCCGCTGCTGTCGTTCGACGACCTGGGCATGCCCGACTGGCTGTGCGCATGGGGCCTGGAGGACGCCGATAGCCTGATCGACTGTGCCAGCGAATTTGTGGAGGCGGCGGTCGCCCGCTACCGGGGCCAGGTGGACGTTTGGCGCTGCGCGGCGCGCGTGAACGTCGGCGACGTGCTGCCCCTGCCGCAAGAAGATCGCCTGCGCCTGGTGCTGAGCGTCGTGCAGATCACGCGGAAGCTCGATCCCAGGACGCCGATTGTGGTCGGCTTCGACCAGCCCTGGGGGGAGTACACGCGGTCCGACGGCATGGATTTCCCTCGCTATCTGGCCGACTCGGTGGTCCGCTCCGAGGCGGGAGTCACCGGCCTGGGGCTGGAGCTGAACATCGGCTACCACCCGGGCGGAAGCTACTTGCGCGACCCCTTGGACCTCAGTCAATTGGTGGACCATTGGTCCACGCTGGGGTTGCCGCTGCACGTGACGCTCACGATTCCCAGCGGCGGCACGCTCGACTCGCAGGCCCGCCATCCCTCGACGCCGCTCTCGTCGGCGTTCCCCGGCGGCTGGACCGCGGCGGTGCAGCAGCAGTTGGTCGAGAGCTATTTGCCCGTGTTGCTCTCCAAGGCCTCGGTCCGCAGCGTGGTCTGGAACCAGTTGCGCGACACGCAGCCCCACGCGTTTCCGCACGGCGGGCTGTTCGACGCGAAAGATCGCCCCAAGGCGGCCCTGGGGGTGATCGCCGCGCTGCGCGAGAAGTATCTGAAGTAATTCGGATTCGTGCTTTGGGCTTCGTGACTACAGAATACAAAGTCGAGACAGTAAGGATGATGTCTGTCCGGTTCGCCTAGAGCATGCTCGTCTTGACGCGCCAAGCGTTCGCGGAAACTGGGACAACGAGGCACAGGTGTAACATGGAACTAGCTTGCGGGACGCCTGTCAAACGCCGACAGTTTGGACTAAGGGCGTTGTTCTTGTTTGTGGCCGCCATCGCGATGCTCACGTGGGGGCTTGCGGCTTGGTTTGGGCCCTCGCGAGAGTACCGGCAGGGGTATCGGGCTGGACGAACGGAAGCCGAGGCCGAATGGGCCGGCGGTCAACCCACCTTCTACGTTACCGGGGACGGAAGTTACGGTCTTCCTCCGCAGCTTCATCCTGAGACGGGGTTGCCTTACAACCCGATCGCCGGATGCTGCGTGGATGACTATATTATGGGCCGCGAAGAGGGCCACAACCGACGGATTCAAGAACTCCTCGTGCGATCCGCGCGGTGATCGTGTGCACAGAGTGCAAAGGGCTGTTCTTCCTTTGCGGCCTTCGTTTCTTTGCGGTGTTCCGCGTTCGCCGTCCTATGCCGAGGGGCGGCGATAGTGCTGGTAGGCGAGCAGCACTTCATAGAGGTCGGCCGAGATCTGCACCCCCTCGCGCGTGAAGTCGGTCAGCCAGGTGCGGCGGCTGGTGTGGGCATC
>JBGQHD010000292.1:0-6520 GCA_041497795.1 Planctomycetia bacterium | reverse complement strand
GGGGTGATCGTGGTCGAGGCCGCCACGCGCAGCGGCGCGCTCATCACCGCTCGGCACGCCGGCGAACAGGGGCGCGAGGTGTTCGCCTTGCCCGGCCCGGTCGATAGTCGCATGTCGCGCGGCTGCCACCGGCTGATCCGCGACGGTGCGACGCTCATCGAATCGGCCGACGACGTGCTCGAGCAGCTCGGCCCGCTGGCCGAGCCGATCCCGACCGCCGACGGCCAGCTCGTGCGGCACCCCGGCGAAATGCTGCTCAACGACACGCAGAAGCAAGTGCTCGCGGCGGTACGCACGTCGCCGACGTCGATCGACGAGATGGTGACCGCCACCGGCCTGCCGGTCCATCAAGTGCTGGCGGCGATCAGCATGCTAGAGCTGCGGCACCTGGTCAAACGGCTCAGCGGCCAGCAAGTCTGCCGGCTGTACTAGTAGGTGCTGCGAGCCGAGCGGCACCGGCAGCGCCACTGAGCGTGTTTCTCCACGCCGCGCTTACGCCGCTTCCGGTCCCGCTCGGCTCGCGGGACCTACCCCTGCAATTCCTCGTGCAGCTTGCCCAGCGCTTCGGTCTCGATCTGCCGCACGCGCTCGCGGGTCAGGCCCAGGGTTTCGCCGATCTCCTTCAGCGTCCGCGGCTCGTTGTCGTCCAGGCCGAACCGCATCCGCAGCACCTTGGCCTCGCGCTCGTCCATCGTCTGCAGCAACCGCATGACGTGCGCCAGGTCGTCGGTGTCCTGCATCTCGGTTTCGGGGTTCTTGATCCGCTCGTCCATCACCATCTCGCCCAGCGACCAGCCGGCCTCGGCCTGATCGGTCTGCGGCGTGGAGTTGTAGATCTTGATGGCCTTCTTGATGATCGGCAGCTTCTTGCGGGCCAGGCCGAGCACGCGGGCCACCTCCTCGGGCGTGGGTGTGCGGCCCAGCTCTTCGGTCAGCCGGGCGCTGGCCCGCCGCCATTTGGAGAGCAACTCGACCATGTAGGCCGGGATGCGGATCGTCTTGGCCGAGTTGATCAGGGCCCGCTTGATCGATTGCTTGATCCAGTAGCTGGCGTAGGTGCTGAAGCGCGTGCCGATCGTCGGGTCGAAGCCCTCCACGGCCCGCAGCAGGCCGAGGTTGCCTTCCTCGATCAGGTCTTGCAGGCCCAGCCCCTTGCCGGCGTAGCCGCGGGCGATATTGACCACCAGCCGCAGATTGGCCCGCACCATGCGGTCGCGGGCTTGGGTGTTGCCGTCGGCGATCGCGCGGGCGAGCTCTTTCTCGTCCTCGGCCGTGAGCAGCGAGGTCTCGTTGATCTCGCGGAGGTAAGTCTCCAGCGGCGATTGCACCGACGCCCCGCTGCGGCGGCGCGGTCTCGTGGTCTTCGTGGTCATGAAGCGCGAACCGGTGGTGGAGGCTCAGGATGCCGACCCGCGCGCCGGGAGTGGAGGATCAGGACGGCGCGGGCAGGTACGCCAAGCACAAGTGCTTGACCAGAGTTGACTATCGACGCGCGGCTGCGCACCGCTGCACCGCGGCGGGTGCCTGGCGAAATGTGCGGGGAAAACCGCCGGAGCGGCTCGTGCCGCGGGCAACGGCCGATTGGCTGACGGCGGCCCGCGGCCGGCCGGCGACCAACCGTGGTGCGGATTGTTCCGCGCGGCGCGTCACGGTAAGCTGCAACGTCGGCACGTCCCCGCGTTTCCAGACTTACCGCACACCACGCAGCCCACGCATGCCCGCCACCGCCGCCATCGACACCGCCGCCATCGACGTTGTTTTCCTTCATCCCGACGACAATATCTGCGTCGCCGCGCGGAACTGCCCGGCGGGTGGCGAGATTTCGGCCGGCCCGCATCGCGTGCGACTGGCCGGCGACGTGAAGCTGGGCCACAAGATCGCGCTGCAACCGATCCGCCGCGGCGAGCGCGTGCTGAAATACGGCCAGACCATCGGATTCGCGACGAGCGACATCGCCCCGGGCGAGTGGGTGCACACGCACAACCTGACCGCCGGGCAGTTCGACCGCGATTACGCCTTCGCGACGGAAACGCCGCCCGACCCGCGGCCGATCACCGGTCGCGCCTTCCAAGGCTATCACCGCCCCGACGGCCGGGCCGGCACGCGGAACTACATCGCCGTGATCTCGTCGGTCAACTGTTCAGCGTCGGTCAGCCGCTACGTGTCGCAGCGTTTCACGCGCGACGCGCTGCGCGATTATCCGAACGTGGACGGCGTAATCGCCATCACGCACAAGGGCGGCTGCGGCCTGCAGTACGGCGGCGAAGACCACCAGCAACTCGCCCGCACGCTGGCCGGCGTGGCCAAGCACCCCAACGTGGGCGCTTATCTGCTGATCGGCCTGGGCTGCGAAACCGGCACGATCGGCTTTCTGGAAAGCCACGGCGGTTTGATTCAGATTGGCAACGGCCAGCCCGGCAAGGCGAATGGTCAGGCTGCCAATGGCCAGACTGTGCAGCGGCCGATCGTGCTCTCGATGCAAGACGTCGGCGGCACGACGAAGACGATCGAAGCCGCCGTGCAGAAGATCGCCGAGCTGCTGCCGCAGGCCAACGACGTCCGCCGCGTGCCGATTCCCGCCAGCGAGCTGGTGCTGGGCACCAACTGCGGCGGTTCCGACGGCAACTCCGGCGTCACGGCCAACCCGGCGCTCGGCGTGGCCAGCGACCTGCTCGTGGCCTGCGGCGGCACGACCGTGCTGGCCGAAACCACGGAAATCTACGGCGCCGAGCACCTGCTCACCCGGAGAGCCAAGAGTGCCGCCGTGGGCCAGAAGCTCGTGGACCGCATCCGCTGGTGGGAGCGCTACGTGGCCATGTTCGGCGCCGAGATCGACAACAACCCCTCGCCCGGCAACAAGGAAGGGGGCCTGACCACGATCTACGAAAAATCGCTCGGCGCCGTCGCCAAGGCCGGCCGCACGGCCATGACCGACGTCGTCCGCTACGCCGAGCAGGTCACCGCCAAGGGCTTCGTCGTCATGGACACGCCCGGCCTGGACAACGTCAGCGTCACCGGCCTGGTGGCCGGCGGCTGCCAGGTGGTGGTCTTCACCACCGGCCGCGGAAGCTGCTTCGGCTGCAAGCCGACCCCCTCGATCAAAATCGCCACCAACACGCCGATGTACGAGCGGATGGTGGACGACATGGACCTCAACGCCGGCGTGATCCTCGCCGGCACGCCAGTCGAAGAAGTCGGCCGGCAGATTTTCGAGACGATCCTGGAAGTCGCCAGCGGGCAGAAGACGAAGAGCGAGCTGCACGGCGTGGGGGAGGAAGAGTTCGCGCCGTGGAGCATCGGGCCGACGCTTTAGGTCCCGCCTGCCGGGCGTGTGCCGCAATTGACGCTGCCGCCATGCGTCTACTCCCGTGAATGCCAGACAGCATTCCATTATGACAAGGCGCAAACGCTACGTGTGGATGCCCATCGCTGTGTTGGCTGCGTCACTCGCAGTCTTGGTGGTCTTTCTCTTGATGCGGAAGGACAATGATGCCGCTCGAATGAATCGTCAGATCATTATTCAGTACCGAATTGAGGGTTGGGGAACAGCAGACGACTTAGCGCGCAGGCACCGCATTGAAGACCTGCTGGACGCTGCGCTGAGAGCGCAAGGGATGGGCGAGTGCGATGGAGGAGACATTGGTAGCGGCACGATGAACATCTTTGTGTTCGTGCGGACGTGGAGCGCGGAGCCGCTGTTGTGTTGCGGGCCCTTCGACGATAATGGCGAATTGGACGATGCAATCGTGGCGGTCTCGCCCGCTGAGGACGATGAGGGCGGCGAACAGAAAGTCATCTGGCCCGAAGGACATAACGGTCCTTTTTCCGTGCTCTAGCGGAGGCACCAGGTTCGAATCCATGCCCGCTCATCTGACCGTGCTCGCTTCATCGTTTGAAGAACTCTTCGTCCGAGACACCGTCCTCAGGCAACAGGCGAAACTTCTTTCGGCACCCCTTCACATAACACGGCTTCACGTCGGGCTTCTTCGGCACCGGGTACGAGAACTTGCCCTCGGGGAACTCTTTCCAGAAGAGGACATGGCTCCCCTTGCCGCGCGAATCGCTGCGATCGACGCCGAAGCTCTTGAGGATGCGCGTCAGGTCACGCAGCTTCAGGCTTCGTGCCATGAGACGAGCGCCTAGGCCGGAACGAGAGCGTCATCGGCATCCTTGCATTCCTCTTCCACGTACTCCCGCGCTTCCGTGCGGTCCACAACCAGGGGAAGCTTCAATTCGCCGATGGCGATGTTCTTGCCGGCTACGTCCTTGCCGGCGGCGAACATGCGGAAGTACTTCCCTTCGGCGGGTGAGAACAGGTTGTCGATGTTCTGGTGCTCAAACGAATAGGCGACCTGGACGCGAATGGCTTCGTTGAGGGTCTCCAGGGCCTTCGCTTTGGTTGGGCCGTCCCCGATCAAGTCGAATTCCAAACAATGCGCAATCCAGTCGCCCGCTTCCTTATAGAAGACAACCCGCAATGGAATTCGGAGGCTTTCGGAAATCGTTTTGCGCACCGGTTTTCCTCGTGGTTGGTGCAGGGCGATCAGTGAAGTATTCTACTTCGATCCGATACAGGTTCAAAGGCCAGCCAATACAACGCCTGCCATCCGTGCAACCCCTCAAGATCGTCGCCCTCTGCGTCCTCGCGGCCATCACCTACGGCATCCTCCACGACCAAGTGACTGCCCGCGTTTGCGTGGAGTACTTCACCATCGGCCACCCGCCCGTCTTCGCTCCACGGTCGGCGTGAGCAACGGCGAACTGGTCTTGGTGTGCCACACGAGGTGTAGATTGATCTCGCTGTAGTAGTTTCTCGACATGGTTGTTCTCCGCTTGCACCAGAGGGCTCAAGCCGCGACGGCGAGAAGGCCCGTAAACGGGCCTCAATAGGAATACGGCGATTCGCGCGGCCCCGGCGTAAAACGCCGGGGCTATTACCGCTGCGCGGTCAAGGCCCGTGAACGGGCCTTTCGCTCCCAAGGGCTTAGGGCGGACACTACGGTTGCGGCTTCCGCTCGCTCAGCGTCTTTCCCAGCCCCCACCCGACGGCGTTGACCAGCATCCGTCGAAACTCCGGCTGGGCAAAATCGTCGCGGTGGCCCAGCGAGGTGTAGAACACCCGGCTGGAGTTGTGCATCCGCGTCCAGGCGACTGGCTGTTTCGTCCCGTCTTTGTCCGTGCCGGTGAGCAGGATTGCGGCGGCCTTGTCGAGCGGAGACATGCGGTAGAGCGCTCCACTGCTGTGCCAGGTCTTCGGCTCGATGCCGGCCAGGATCGCGTTGCCCGCGGCACCGGGAGCGATGGCCACGTCGGCGCCCTCCGGGCCGTGGCCGTGGTAGTCGCAGCCGAGGACTTCGAGGTCGAACTTCGGCCATTGCACAAGCTCCGCCGGGGCCTTCTCGCCGGCGGCGAAGCCGTGGCTGGCAGTGCGCAGGGCCACCAGCGGCTTGCCGGCCTTCAGATAGTTGCGGATGTGGTCCATCTGCTCAGGCCACAGCGCGCGGCGGCGGAGGTTCAGCACCAAGAGGTCGGCCTTCTCCAGCGCGGCCAGGCCGGGGATTTCGTACGTCTTGTCCTTGCCGCGGCCCAGCAGCACCTCGGTCGCGCAGCCCCAGCGCTCGGTCAGCTCGTGGGCCAGGTCGGGCATCGTTTCGTCGGCGTTGTACTCGTTGCCGCCGGCCACCAGCACGACGTACGGCCGGTCGTCCCCCTTGAAACGGAACGGGGCTTGCCCGGTGAAATTCGTGCTGGTCACCGTCGGGCACCAGTGCCGCTCGACGTGCTCGATGACCAGCTCCGTGCCGCGGAAGTGGCTGACCTGCGGCTTTTGCTTGGGGTTGTACATGGTGTCGGTCATATCACGCATCAAGAGCACGTTCTTGCCCTGGTAGACCATCTGCCGGATGCCGAACGGCCGGCCGAGCACGCACATGTTGGTATGCACGCCCATCAGGATCACGTTCTTGATGCCGCGCTGCTCGAGCAGGTAATAGGCCTCGGCGCTGTCCGTGACGGCGTCCCCCTCGGCCATCTTCAGCGTCTCGATCTGCTTGGTAAAGAACTTTACGCGCGGCCGCACGTTCTCGTCCTCGCAGGGTTCGCTATCCTCGATCGGCAGGGCCGGCTCGTGCTCCTTGTCGATGTAGCACCAGCCTTTGAGCGGCAGCTTGGTCTTCACCGGCGGCGCGGCCTGGGCCAGCTTGCGCTGCGGCGTGCCTTCGTACTTATCGAGACAACCGCTGGGCGAGTGGATGATGAGCACGCCCCGCTTGCGAGCGGCGGTGATGACCTCGTTCATCCGCGGGGCCATCTCGGCCACGCGGGCGGCCGACGCCCGGCAGTAGTGGTCGTCCCACATGTCGCAGATGATGATGGCCGTCTGCCGCGCATCCCACGTAGCGGGCCGCAACTGCACTTTGAACGAGCCGTCGGGCTGCTTGACGCGGCTGCGCGTGGTGAGGAGCAGCGTGTGATCGGCCCCATCGGCCGCCAGGTCCGGCGTCGCGACGACCGAAAACGC
>JBGQHD010000291.1:0-6529 GCA_041497795.1 Planctomycetia bacterium | reverse complement strand
GTCAGCGACGTTCTTGTCACCGAGCCCCTTCTTCAGCTCCGCATGATCGACGCGAATGCCGCGGAAGAGGTCGTTCTTGGCGAATCGCTCGAAGTGCCGGGCAAAGTCGCCACTCGCCGGGTCCAACCGGCCGACGACGCCCGCGATGAACGGCTCCCGCGCGGCCAGGTTGAGCAGCCACTGGTTATCCTCGACCCAAGGGCTGGCCTCGACGACGATCGTGGACCGCACGCGATGCTTGCCCGCCAGCTCCTTGAGCTCGGCCGGCATCACCTTGCGGTAGAGCAGCTTGTCTCCATTGCCCGGCCAAGGCACGCCCTGCGGCCGCGTGGGATCGTAGAAATGCGTGTGGGCGTCGAGCGCCGGCGCCGGCGCGGCCTCGGCTCCCATGGCCCCGGCAATGCCGGCGGCGCCGATCGCCCCAGCCACTGATGTCTGCAAGAAAGCTCGCCGCGAGGATGGATGAGCCGATGACACGTCGATTATCCCTCGTTCCGGGTGATTGTGGGGCGCGTTTTCAACGTGCCCGTAAGACCTGTTACGCTCCAGGCACGTTGGAAACGTGCCCCACGAGTGGGAATCGCGGTTGCACTTCCGGATTGACCACGTGCGGCGGCCAGCGGCCCAGCAGCACTTCGGCGGCGCTCTGGGCGCCGCGGCGCTTGGAATCGAGCGTCGATTCCACCGAGCTGCCAGCGCAATGCGGCGTGAGGATCACGTTGTCCAGCTCCAAGAGCGGATGCCGCGGGGGATTGCCCGGCAGCGCGAACACGTCGATCCCCTCGAACACGTCCAGCGCGGCGCCGGCGATGCGGCGCTGCCGCAGCATTTCGACGAGCGCCACTTCATCGACCAGCGCCCCGCGGGCCGTGTTCACCAGCACGGCGGTCGGCTTGAGCAGCGACAGCCGGCGGGCGTCGAGGAAATGACGGGTTTCCTCGTTGAGCGGCAGGTGCAGCGAGACGAAATCGCTCTCCCGCAGTAAGTCGTCCAGCTCGGCCAATCGTACGCCAAGCTGCCGGGCGGCGGCTTGATGCCTCTGTGGGCTGCGCGCCCAGGCCAGCAACCGCAGGTCGAACGCCGCAGCCCGCTTCGCCACCGCCTGCGCGCTCGTGCCGAAACCGACGAGGCCCAGCGTCTGGCCGGCAATGCGGTGCACGCCGGGATGGCTGCGAGCAGTCCACTCGCCGCGACGCATGGCGTCGGTCATGTACGACAACTGCCGGGCCGCCGCCAACAGCAGCGTCATCGTATGCTCGGCCTGCTCGTGCAGGCAAAAGTCCGGCACGTTGGCCACGACGATGCCGCAGCGCGTGGCCGTCGCCACGTCGATCCTATCCGTGCCCGCTCCCAACCGGGCGATGACTCGGCAGCGGCTTAACTGCTCGATCACAGTCCCCGGCACGCGCGAGGAGACGACGAGCAAGGCATCGCAATCGGCCGCGACGGCAATGATCTCCTCGGGCTGCTGCCCTTCAATGGTCAGAAGTTCCGCGCCGGCCCGAGAAAGCTCGGCCGCTTCGGCCGGCTCGACGGGATAGGTCATGGCGTTGAGGCGGACGGCTTTCATGTGCGCGGACGACCGCGCCAACGGTCAGACTGTGTGGTCTTGAATTTCATCGAACGGCTCGGTCGATTGCAGTTCCGCGAGAAGATGCATCGGTTGCATCGGGGATGGGCAATTGCCTTGCCAAAAGGCTTGCCAGTCCTCCAAACCCTCCCACCGCGCGATCGTCACGAACTCCGCTGGGTGCTCTCGGCTTTGGAGAAGGACGCTCCCACGTGCTCCTCGAGTATCGCTCCGGATCTTCGTGGTCGCTCTTTCCCAGGCCGCTGTGAAGCTTGCTTCCTCCCCCACGCGGACTTTCCAGCGATAGACTACTCGTATCATGTCAACCCCTACGTTGTAGCTCATCTGCTTGGGATACGTCTCCGCCTGGCCTCGCCGTAAACTGCTGCACCCACCGCTGGTCCCACAGCGAGGGGAACGTGTGCCGCTGATAGGGGTGCTTGGCACAGGCCTCGACGTTCAGCTCGATGCCCAGGCCGGGCTTGTCGGGCAGCACGAACTCGCCCTGGCGGATGGGGTTCCAGCCGCAGACCAGCTCGTTGCGCCAGGGAACGTCGTACTCGGCAAAGTTCTCCTGGATCATGACCTGCGGCGTGGACCAGCCAAAGTGCAGCGCAGCACACAGCGCCACCGGGCCGATCGAGCAGTGCGGTGCCAGCCGCATGTCCTGGGCCTGGGCCATCGCGGCGATCTTCTTGCCGATCCACAGGCCGCCGCAGTGGGCCAGATCCATTTGCACGACGTCGCATGCCCGCAGCGAAGTCAGGCGCTGAAACTCCTCCAGCATGTACAATCGCTCGCCGGCGGCGATCGGCACAGTGAGCGCCTGGACAGTGAGCGCCTGCTTGACCTCCAGCAGCAGGTCGAGGCTGTGCGGCGTCACCGGCTCCTCGAGCCACGCCGGACGATAGGAGGCCAGCCGCCGGCCGATCTCGATGGCACAGCCGGCCGAGAGCCGACCGTGCACTTCGATCATCAGCTCCACCTCGTCGCCGACCGCCTGCCGCACGGCGGCCACGATCTGCACGGCGGCGGCCATCTCGCCCGGCGACATTTCCTTCCAGGCTGTGCCGAAGGGGTCGAACTTCATCGCCCGGTAGCCGCGGGCGACCACGTCGCGGGCCTTGGCGGCGAAGTCCTCCGGCTTGCTGGCCCCGCCGTACCAGCCATTGGCGTAGGCCGGCAGCCGCTCGCGTGCCCGGCCGCCGAGCAGCTTGTAGACGGGCTGGCCGCAGGCCTTGCCGATCAGGTCCCAGCAGGCAATCTCGGCCGCGCTGATGGCCGTGAGCACGGTCGGGCCGCCCTGGTATTGATCGCGAATCAGGTCGCCGAAGACCTTCTCGATATCGAAGGGATCGATGCCGATGATCCGGTCTTCGAGCCAGTCATGGATCAGCACTTCGACCGCCCGCTCTTGCCACTCCAGCGAGGCCTCGCCCAGCCCGGTGAGGCCGGTATCGGTCGTGAGCCGCAGGAACAGATAGTTCCGCAGCCCACTGTTGGTGAGGAAGGTTTCGAGCTTGGCGATCTTCATAGGCTGGAGAATGCCTGTCGCTGATTCGCGTGAGCCATCCGCGCGCGGACGAGATCATACCGGACTCTGCCAAATGGCCATGCTCTCATGGGCTGGCTTGGCGCTCAAGCATTCCTTCTTTTGAACAGAAGGTAACGAAGAAGAGCGAGACGGCTACACTACGGCACACGGAGAGTGCCTACTACTCCTTCGCGATCGTGGCGATGTCGTGCATCTCCTTGCCGGCGGCCAGGGTCACGGTCTTGCGACTGACCTTCTCTTGCGGCGTGCCGAAGCCTTCGTAGATCGTGGCGTAGACCTTGGTCCGCGTGCTGGCCCGGTTGGCGTCTTCGGCGAAGTACTTCACGCGGACCTGGTACTTGCCCGCGGCGGCCTTGGGCAACGTGAACATCTCGGGGCCGTAGCCTTGCGTCACGTCCTGCGTGATGTGCCCGCCCTGCTTCGTATCGCGATGCTCGTAGAAGCACTCTTCGCCGGCCGGATCGGTGACGTGCAGATCGACGTCGGTGCGGTCGGTGTTCCAGTTGATGACGACGACCAGGTCGCACGACTTCGTGCCCTTGGCGGCGTGCTGCTCCGCCAGCGAGCTGAGCCGGGCGGCGGCGAAGTCGGGCACGCTCGTCTGAAGCTGACCGGCCGAGATGCGCCGCAGCAGCCGCAGATAGTCCCAGGCCACGATGTCCTTGAACTCGCCGAAGCGGCCGTCCCAGCCGCCGGTCAGGGCGACCTCGTAGTAGGCCAAGGCGAGATCGGCGTTCTTGCTCACGCTGCCGCCGGTCGCGCCGGCATCGCTTTCGGCCATCTCCTCCAGACACCGGGCCAAGGCATGATAGGTCTGCGGCTCGAAGGGCCGCGCGGCCGCCACGCGGCGGAGCAGATGATACGCCTGCCCGCCGAGCCGCCACTCCATGGCCGAGAAGGCCACGTCGCGGGCCGTGGCCGCGTCGCCCGGCCGGCTCTCGACCAGCGAGCTGAGCGCCCGCAGGGCGTCGTGCGGTCCCCACTTTTGCAGCCGCCGCTGGGCTTCCGCGGCGATCGCGTCGTAGACCAGCTCCTTGGATGCCAACTGCTCCTGCAAATCGCCCGGCACGTCGCTCCACAGTCGGCCTTTGCACGCCAGCCGAGGCGGCGCGACTTGGAACGACTCGACCGGCATCTTCTCGAGCGCCAGACGGAACGCCGTGGGCACCTTGAATTCGACGCCCGGCATGTGCTCCATCTTGTCGAGCCATGCCAGGATGGCCGCCTTCGGGTCGGCCAGCGAGCCGGCGACCTTCGTCAGCGTCTCGGTCACCAAGGCCGCCGCCGGCTTTTGCTGCACGACCAGGGCGTCCTCTTCCGGCTTGATGTTGAACCGCTTGTAGTCCTCCTCCGTCTCCAGCATCAGCAGCGAGCACGTGCGGCCCGTGACGCGGAATTGCCGGGCATAAGCCGTGGCAAACTCCTCGATCGAGCCGCCCAGCTCTTCGAGCTGATCGACCGCCACCTGCCCATAGGCTCGGGGAGCGAGTTCCGACTGCACGGCGGCCGCCAGGTGCGTGCGCACCGTCTCTTGCTTGTCGCCTTGGCGAAGCGTGAGCACGACCTCCGGCCGTTGACTGCTCGGGGTGCCGCGGCCGACGAGGAGCAAGTTCTGGCCAGGGAAAATCGCCCGTGGGCGGCCGGCCAACAGCAGGTCACTGCCGCCGTCGATCTTCATCTCCGCAATCTCCCACGGCCGCGTGCGATGGGCCGTGGCGGCCTTGGCCACCTCGGCCTCGCCGACCACGGAGAACACGGCCCCGCCCGATTCGCGGGCCAGGTGCGCCATCAGTTGGCTATCGGTGCCGGCCAGTCCGGTGGCATAGGCGAAGAGCGGCCCGGCGGCACCGGAACGGAGCGTCTTGGCCAGCGCGTGCGGATCGCCCTCGCCCCAGGTGACGGCGGCGTCGCTCAACAGGAACACGTCCCAGCGGCCGTCGGCGGGTTTCACGACCTTGGCATCCACGGCGTTCGTGTCCTTCAAGCCCCACGCGGGCGAAGCCGCTTCGGCCAGGGCCAGGCCGAGGTCGCTGGCTCCTTCCAACACCAGCGTGTCGGCGAACTTGGCGAGCGCCTCGACGTTCTCCGGCGTGTTGGGCACGAACTTGTCCTGCCACCAGAAGGCCTCGACGTTGAAGCAGAGCACGGCGAACTCCTTGAGCGAGTCGCGGTTCCGCTCCAGGATCGCCCGCAGCAGCTTCAGGTGAATGTTGAATTGCTCGGGATTGGCGCTCAGCGACACATCGACCAGGAACACGCCGCGCGGCGAGCCGGCGGCCGCCGGGGCTTCCGGCAGGCTCGGCCGGAATCGCGTGGCGAAGAACGGCCCCGCCTTCGGGTCGGCGCCGGTCAACAGCACGGGCCCTGGCTTCTCCACGCGTACGGAGATCGTCCGCTCCGACGGATTGTTGAAGCGATACACGTCATGCCCGGCGACCTCGTGCCCGGCGACCTTGGTGGCCTTCGCCTCGGGCGTGACCGTCGCTTTGACGCCCTCGATCGCGGCCAGGCTGATGTCCACGGCCTTTTCGACGTTGCCCTCCGGCAGGTCGAGGCGGTATTCGAGATCGTCGCCCAGTGGCAGCAGATCGACGTCGTAGCCAATCACGATGCGGTGCAGCTTCTTGGCGGCCAACGGAAAGACGCGCGAGCTGAACACGCCCGCCCCCGACCATTCCACCAGCGCCGGATCGACCTGCCGGCGGACCGTCTCGCCGTAGGAGTAGGCGGCCTTCTCGCGGGGCACGATGCGGGCTTCCTTCGGCTCGCGCCAGGTCTGGCTGCGAAGGGCCAGCACGTCCTCCGGGCGAGTCCCGCGGTCGTGCAGGTCGGTCGAGGTGAAGAACTGCGGCGCGTCGGCCTTCGGCGCCGGCTCGTTCGGCTTGGGCGGCGGGCTTTGATACGCCGTCTCGCCGAAGGCGAAGTAATACGGTGAGGCCCCCACCGGCAGCCGCAGTTGGAACGTCCCCTCATACTGCCGATCGCGATCATTGAAGTAATAGCAATCCAGCAGCACGCGAGCCCGAAAGCCATCGATCCTCACATCGGCTTGCAGCCCCTTGAGCGGCAGCTCTTCTTTCTCGCCGATGGAGAGGCGCGACGTGTTGGGGACTAGCTGGGAGCGCTTCCAGGTGGAGACCTTGCCGGGCGGAGTCTTGCCCTTTCTGCCGCCGGCCGCGTCGCGACCGGGTGCGGAGGAGTCGGCTGCCGAGGGCAATTGACCCGCAATCGTGTTGAACGAGCTGGGAGCAGTTGATCCGGGGCCGACCGCGCCGCCGATTCCGTTGACGGAAGGTAGATCGCCGGCGTCTACAGCGCCTTCCGATCGCAAAGGGCCTAGGTTGCTGCGGCCATGCCCGGACATGATACGAGGAGCTCTGTCGTCGAATGGTTCGCTGGCTTCG
>JBGQHD010000290.1:0-6530 GCA_041497795.1 Planctomycetia bacterium | reverse complement strand
CTCAGAATGACTGGTGCTGCGCTCGGAATGACTGGTGCGGAGCTTCAGCACCATCCGCTCGCCGGCGATTTCGGCGGCGGCGATCTCGGTGGAAAAGTGCACGGCGCCGCCCCCTTCGCGGACGCGGGCCAGCGAATCGGCTTTGCCGGCCGCCGTGGCCCCGCGCACCAAGAGATCGACCTGCCCGTGCCGGCCCAGCACCATCACCGCCGCGTCCAGCGCCGAGTCGCCGCCGCCCACCACCGCCACGCGGCGCCCCTCGTAGTCGCCGATCTTGGGAATCTTGTAATACACGTTCTTGGAGTTCAGCCGGTCGAGCACCGCCAGCTTGCGCGGATAGTGCAGCAGGCCGCAGGCGATGATCACCTTGCGGCACAGGTAGGCCTCGCGGTTGGTGACGACACGCTTGAGGAGGTCGTCTTTCTCCTGTTGATCGGTCTCGTCGATCGTCACCAGCTCTTCGTTGAAGCGGAACTGCACCAGGGCATCGACCGCCTGGCGATAGGTCCGGGTGGAAAGCTCTTCGCCGGTGACGCCGTCGGGAAAGCCCGGCACGTCGACGATCCGCTTATCGGCGTAGAGAAACTGCGGCTGCCCGCCCGGCTTGTCCTTGGCTTCGACGATCAGTGTGGTCAAGCCGCGATGGGCGGTGGTCAGCCCAGCGGCGAGCCCCGCTGGGCCGGCGCCGATGATGACGACATCCCAATACGGCAGGCTGGCAAAGTCGATGTCGTCGTTTAGCTCGGTGATCTTGAAATCGGCCATGATTGCGGCGAGGAGAGAATGACGCGCCGAAAGCCCGACGGATGGCCGTAGTGTCGCACGGCCGCGCCCGATTCGCCAAGGGGTGTGGCATAGCCATCCTGGCCATGCGGAAACCGGGGAACGCGATGAGCCGCATGCCGTGTGCGTCACGGGCTGGAAGCCCGTGCCACGCTCGTCACCGCGATCAGTCGTCCAGCACCGTCAGGCCCGGGATGCTCCGCGTGAGCTCACTCACACCGGCGTCGGTGATGGGGTTGTTGGAGATCTCCAGCGTCTCCAGCCGCTTGAGGCCGTGCAGATGTCGCAGCCCTTCGTCGGTGATGCAGTTGTTCGACAGGTCGAGAGATCGCAAGTCGGTCAAGCGAGCGAGGTGAGCGACCTGGACGTCGGAGAGACCGATGACCGACCGGTCCCAGTTGCCGCCGATGCGGCGAAGGGCCAAGGTTCGCAACCGCGACAGGTCCGCGATGGCTTGCACACTCTCGTCAGACAGGCGTTTGCTCCCGCCGTACACTTCGACGGAAAGCTCCTGGAGCGACGGCAACTGGCCGATCAGGGCGACGGCCTCATCCGCGGCGTCCTGCTCGACAGTCAGCGTCAGCCCCACGACCTCGGCGAACCAGCGCGGTTTGGTCTCTTCGTTCCAGAACAACTCCAGGAACCAGTCTCCCTTGGTCTGGAACTGAACCTCATAGCGGGACTGCCAGAGCGAACTGCTGATGCCATCGCCGAAGACCGCGCGGGCCAACACACCGTCCAGCGCTTCCAGCGCGGCGGCTTGCCGCTGCGTCTCGCGATACAAACTGCCCCACCAGCCGCAAGGGATCGCGGCCAGTAGGACGAGCCCGGCGACTTCGCGCAAACTGAGTTGCCAGAAGCTGCGCACCCGACGGCGGCGGTATTCGAGGAGGAGCCCCAAAAGAATCAACGAGCCCAGGGCAAACGCTAGGTCGGCTAAGAATGCCACGGCATGAAATTCTTGTGGCCCCCTCCACTCCCACAACCCCGGTCCTGGATGAAGGCGAACCGTCTTGGCGGGTGGTGGCCTTATTAACGCCAGTCCTATGTCCCGGAGCCCTGACGAGTACTTGGGCTTGTGACGCGTCGAGAACCGCCATGGCCAGCCGTGTTCCACGCGGTCGGGCCGAATGCGCCGCTCTGGCGCAAAGATCACCAGCGTCCATAGCGCCGTGGCCAGCACCGTGACCACCCACGTCGAGAAGTGGACGTGATATTGGCGACGGTACCAAGGCAGCGGCGGGGCACTCGCCGGGCGCCCGTCGTCGGCAGGTTCGTTCTGTCCGCTCTTTTCTCGTGCCGTCATGCTGTTTTCCGCACTGTCTTGGCAGTCTAGAATTGAGTATAAACCCAACGACCACTTCGGAATGCGGATTTCGGAACGCGGAGTGCAAGGTCGAGGCCCTGTGACACATGGCCGCGAAATGCGCTTCCGCAAGACAAGAAGCCCGGCTTCTCCAAGAAGCCGGGCTTCTGACCAGTCGCCAAGCTCCGCGTAGCTCCGCATTCCGCACTACCAGGACACCCCCTGATGCCCAAAGACGCCCTGCTGGACACCAACGGTCAGGCGACCGTCGTCAGCGGCCAGCACGCGCTGCCGGCCGACCGTTGCCTGGAGATTCATCGCATCATGGTGCGGGCCCGCGCCATGGAAGAGCTGATGATCAAGATGAGCAAGTCTGGCCAGGGATACTTCTGGATCGGCGGGACGGGCGAAGAGGCGTTCAACACCTGCCTGGGCCTGCAGGTCCACAAGGGCCAGGGGCCGGCCTACGACTTCCTCCATTTTCATTACCGCAACAGCGCCACCATGGTCGCGATGGGCATGCCGCTATTGGACGGCATCCGCCAGATGGCCATGACGCGGACCGACCCGCACTCGATGGGCCGCAATTTCACCGGCCACTTCTGCCGTCGCGAGTGGAACGTCGTGCCGACCATGTCGGTGATCGCCATCCAGTGGGTCAAGGCCCCCGGCACGGCCCTCGTGCAGAAGCGGCACGGCGGCCAGGGAATCTCCATCGTCACCGGCGGCGACGCCGGCACGCACGAGGGGGACTTTCAGTCCTGCATGGTGTGGAGCACGCGGCCCGAGAACGAGCTGCCCGTGCTGATGATCGTGACGAACAACGGCTGGGGCATCTCGACCTGCTCCGCGTCGCAGCACTCCGAGCGGCGAATCATCGACCGCGGCAAGCCGTTCGGCATCGAGGGCGAAGTGGTCGAGGGCAACGACCCCATCGCCAGTTGGCACACGATCGCCCGGGCGATGGAGTACGTGCGCGAGCAGCGGCGGCCGTACATGATCGAAGCCCGCGTCTCGCGGCTGTACGGGCATTCCTCCTCCAGCGGCGCCCTGCGGATTGAAGGCGAGCCGGACTGCATCGACATGTTCGAGGCCCGGCTCGCGGCCGCCAAGGTGCTCACCAAGCCAGACATCCGCCGCATCCACGAAGAAGCCGAAGCCGAAGCCGACGACGCCCTGGAGCAGGCCCTCCGCGAGCAACGCCCCACGCCGGCCGACGTGCGGCTGCACACGTACGCGGCCAGCGAGGTGGACCGGGTGTATCCGGGGGATTACACGGGGCTGCCGTAGAATTTGTGGTAGAGGTTCCCGACGTGTCGACAACGAACGACGAGCTTTGCTCATTATTGAAGGAACTCGCCGCCTTTCCTCATGAGACAGAGTGGGTCGAGTTCAAACACAACAATGCCGATCCGCAAGAAATTGGTGAGCAAATCTCTGCGCTTTCGAACTCGGCCGCACTGCACGCGACTGAGGCAGGCTACATCGCATGGGGCATCGAGGATATCACGCATGCGATTCTCGGCACATCTTTCAAACCCAAGCAGGCAAAGAAGGGAAACGAAGAGTTGGAGAATTGGCTGGCACGCCTGCTCTCTCCCTCGATTGATTTCCAGATCTTTGAGTTTGAGTACGGCGGCAAGCCTGTCGTCCTCTTCAAGATTCAACCTGCGTTCCATCGCCCGATACGCTTTAGCGGGACGGAGTTCATTCGTAGCGGAAGGTACACGAAGAAGCTCGCGGATTTTCCTGAGAAGGAGCGTGCACTTTGGCGTGTCTTTTCGCAGACCTTTTTTGAGGACGGAATCGCAAAGGAGGCAGTCAGCGCGGACCACGTCTTGGAACTGATCGATTATCCGGCCTACTTTGACGCGACGAAGCAGCGCCTTCCCGAGAACCGTGCTGGGATTTTCGACCGTCTGGAGCGCGAGAAGTTTGTCATCAGGAAAGGCGACGACCGGTTCGTCGTTACAAATTGCGGCGCGGTCTTGTTCGCGCGCAATCTTCAGCAATTTGAACACTCGCTCGGAAAGCGCTACGCGTCGTCATCTACAAGGGAAAGAACCGCACTGAAACAGTCCGTGAGCAGGAGGCGTTAAGGGCTACGTCGTTGGTTTTGACGGCGCCATTGGGTTCATTGACGACCAATTGCCGGTCAATGAACGCGTAGGTCAGTCTTTGCGGGAAGAGGTGAGGATGTATCCGCAAATTGCCATCCGGGAATTGGTTGCAAATGCGCTGATCCATCAAGACTTCACCATGACAGGCACTGGACCGATGGTGGAGATCTTTTCGGATCGAATCGAGATTACCAATCCGGGTAAGCCCTTGATCGATCCGCTGCGCTTTATCGATGAGCCGCCCCAGTCCCGCAACGAGTCCCTCGCTGCCTTCATGCGGCGGGTCGGCATCTGCGAGGAAAGGGGAAGCGGTATCGACAAAGTGATCTTCCAAGTCGAGCTCTTCCAACTGCCTGCCCCCGACTTCTGCGTCACCGAGGACCACACGAAGGTGACTCTCTTCGCCCACCGCGGGTGGTCCGATATGGATCAACAGGATCGCATCAGAGCTTGCTACCAACACGCGTGTTTGTGCTACGCCTCGAACGAACAGATGACGAATACGTCGCTGCGAAGGCGGTTCGGGATCGAGGACAAGAATTACGCTATAGCATCGCGCATTATCGCCGATACGATCGCGGCCGGTCTGATCAAGCCTGAGAACCCCAATAATAAGTCGAAGAAACACGCAAAATACGTCCCATTTTGGTTTTGAGTCTATGTGACCGTCATGTGACTGGCGGCGTTTTGGATAGAATCTCCAGAACTCTGCAAGTCGCAACTGCCTGGGGAATAAGGCGTTACGTCCGATGGCCTTGGTGCTGGTTATGTGACCGGCGGTTGAAGATCAGCAAGTCAGAACGTCTTATGGCCACTCTCGTCCAAGCCGTCCGCCTGGCCCTGCACGTCGGCGAAACTCGCCTCGGCGTGACCGATATCTTTGGCGAGGATGTCGGGCCGCCGCTGGGCGGCGTGTTCACCGCCACGCAGGGACTGCGGACCGCCTGGAACTCGCCGCTGGACGAACGCGGCATCATCGGCGCCGCGATGGGCATCGCCTACGCCGGCGGCCGGCCGGTGGCCGAGCTGCAGTTCTGCGACTATAGCTTCAACACGATCGATTTGCTCAAGGTCGCCGGCAACCAGCGCTGGGCGGGGGCCGGGCACTATGAGATGCCGATCGTGGTGATGACCCCCAGCGGCTCGGGCATCCGCGGCAGCCTGTACCACTCGCACTCGTTCGAGAGCTGGGCCAGCCGACTGGC
Source organism: Planctomycetia bacterium (assembly GCA_041497795.1). Lineage (GTDB taxonomy): Bacteria > Planctomycetota > Planctomycetia > Pirellulales > S012-138 > JBGQHD01. The sequence continues at coordinate 1,116 of JBGQHD010000290.1, read as the reverse complement.
CGGGTGGAAGATCGTCATGCCTTCCAACGCGCTGGATGGCTACGGGCTGATGCTCTCGGCGATCAAGGACCCTAACCCGGTGATGGTCCTGCTGCCTAAGGCCCTGCTGCGGGTGAAGGGGGACAAGCTCATCCCCGGCGAGCCCGCCGACGAGCACACACTGAAGAAGATGATCGACGCCCCGGTCGGCGACCGCGTTGACTGGCAGCCGAGCTGGCCCGACGTGCAAGACTATTTCGTGCCGCTGGGCGTGGCGTCGCTGGCCCGCGAGGGGATGGGCGCCACGGTCGTCAGCTACGGCCGCATGCTCCCCTTGTGCGTGCAGGCGGCCGACCAGTTGCAGCAGGAACATGGCCTGAGCTTCGACGTGCTCGACCTGCGGAGCATCTTTCCCTACGACTGGCAGGCGATCAGCGCCAGCGCCGTGAAGACCGGCCGCGTGCTGATCGTGAACGAAGACAGCGAGGTCACCAACTTCGGTGAGCACCTGTTGCGGCGAGTGATCGACGAGCACTTCTACGACCTGACCGTCCGCCCGCGCGTGCTCTCGGGCCAGCACCTGCCGGGCATCGGGCTGAACCAGGTCTACGAGCAAAACAGCGTGCCGCAGTTGCCGACGATCAAAGCGGCGATGCAGGCGGTGGCGACCGAGGAAGGGTAGCGCCGACGAAGCCCGCTCGTTCGCCTTCTTTGCTTGGGTTATGCTACAGCCAGTGCCTCCCCGCGCGCAGGGCCGCGCCCCGTGAAGGCGACTCCAGGGCAACGACGGAGGACCTGCTCGTGAAACTGCATTTTCTTGGCGCCAACCGACAAGTCACCGGCTCGCGGTATTGCCTGGAGGTGGGCGACACGCAGGTGATGGTGGATTGCGGGCTGTTTCAGGAGCGGGCCTTTCTGGACCGCAACTGGGCCGGCAGCCCGGTTCCGCCGGAGAAGATCGACGCCCTGCTGCTGACGCACGCCCACGTCGATCATTGCGGCTTGGCGCCGAAGTTGGTGCGCGACGGTTTTCATGGGCCGATCTTCACCACCTCGGCCTCGGCCGATCTCGTGGAAGTGGTGCTGCGCGATTCCGCCCAGATTCAGATGGAAGATGCCGCGTTCAAGGAAAAGCGG
>JBGQHD010000289.1:0-6533 GCA_041497795.1 Planctomycetia bacterium | reverse complement strand
CTGGACAAGGAGCGGGAGAAGGCCGTCAAGGACGCGCTGGGCGACCTCAAGAAAATGACGATGACCGTGATCGACGGCGACTTCCCCCGCGAGGTGGTCGGGGCCCAGAACCTGATCTTCGGCGAATACCGCATGCCGGCCCGGCGGAACTCCGGCGACTTCTACGACGCCAAGGACAAGAAGCCCGCCGGCAAGCGCGAGGGGACCCTTAAGCTCGGTGCGCTGGAAACGCCGGCGCAACGCGGCACCACGCTTCGGCTCGGCTTCGGGATGCTCGGCGCGGCCCTTGGCCTGAGTGTTGCCGTTGCCGCCACGGCTCGGCGTTTGAACAAACGGCGTCACGCCAAGCAGGCGAAGACCGCCGGGTGACATGACTGGACCGGGTCGCGATGGGCGCCGCGTCGATTGCACGCCGTCGATCGCCGGCCGGGGCAAGACCCGAGTCGTGCTCGACTCGGGCCGTGTTCGATCGAGCGGTGGACCCGGGCGTGCTGAACTCGGGCGGCAACGCCAGCGGTTTTCGCGGACGTGAGCTTGTTGAATCTCGGGCATCCGCTATCTTTTCCAGTACGCGGTCGGCAGGTCGTTGATCGACCGAGGTCAACCCCAGCCCAAGGGCGGCTAGCTCAGTTGGTTAGAGCACTATCCTCACACGGTAGGGGTCACAGGTTCGAGTCCTGTGCCGCCCATTCGAAGGCTCCGGCGCGGGTCCGCGTCGGGGCCTTCCTTTCTGTCTGCGCCCCATCTCGGCGGGGAACAAGAACTGATTTTGTCTTGGATGAGCAGGACTGGGTGTTGTTTGCGAAGGTGCGGTGCCGCCGAGCATGATGAGAGGGATAACATGAGCATTGTAAAGAGAATACCGCTCTTGGTGTTTGTGTCGTTGGTCGCTGGCCTTTGACTTCATGTGTTCTGTTTATCTCGCAGTTAGCAGGTCTTAACAGGTCCGTTCTGCTGTATGTAGACGGCGCGACCAGAGTGTGGACGATTTCGACCTGGGACTGGTCGGTGAGTTTATTCCTCCTATTCTCGTTTGGGTGCGGGGTCTACGGCGGATACACGCTTTCCCGTGCTTCTGGGCGTGCGGGTGCAGTGGTTGGTATTGGATTTGGGGTGGCGTATCTTTTTGCATTGGTCCGAGGCGCAGGTAGAGATACGAGCTGGCTTGGATTCGTAGAGGCTCCCGTTCGGGGAATTGCTAGTGGCTGAAGCTTTCCCATGGTGAATGGCAGCGAAATGCACTATTGCGGCAAGTCTATCTTGACTGGACTTTTTGCCTGGGCTTTTTGTTGGCGTCGTTAGCTATATTGCTTTGCACACTTGTGGCATGGGGGCCGTGGCGTGAACGGAGCCGCCACGGCGATGTGGATGCAGGCGGTTGTAAAAATGTTGTTTTGCGCCACGTCGCTCTGCTCGTGGCCCGTCCTGTGCAAAAATGGTGGTTCGGAGGCCGCTCGGTGTGATAATGGGCCCCATCAATTCCCCCAGTACAGGGCGTGCGCGGTCTCGCCCATGATTAGCTCCCGCTCAGCGGAGCTGAGAAACGGACAGGCGCGCTGGAGGACCCGCAACGTCCGTTGATAACCGACCTTCAACAGCACGTGCGGAAAGTCGCTGCCCCACAGTAGCCGGTTGGCACCGAAGCCATCCACCAGCGATCGAACGGCCTCAGCACAGTCGGCGTAAGGATATGCCTGCCGTGAGAAATAGTAAAAACCGCTCAGCTTGACGAACACCTGCGGAAACTGCGCCAGGTGGAGCAGCGACCGAAAAGCATCCGACGAAGCGCCGTCCTGCACGGCCGCATGTCCCATGTGATCGAGCACGACGGCCACTTCGGGGAACCGCTGGACGAGTCGAGTCAGAGCCGGCAGGTGCTTGGGATCGGCGAGCACGCTGACGACGACACGGAGCGACCTGGCCCGATCCCAAAGCGGAAAGGTCGCTGGGTCGCCGAAGCTCGCCTCCTCACCGGCCAGACGCGGCCGCAGCCGCAGCCCCTTACACCCGCGCTGCGTCACCCAGTATTCCAAGCGACGAGCCGCCTCGCCCATGCGCGGGTCTACGACACACACCGCCGCAAAGCGGTCCGGCCACGCTGCGGCGCAGTCGGCAATGTAGCTATTGTCCTCGCCGGGATAGACCGGCTGCACGAGAACGGCCCGGTCCACGCCGTGTTCGGCCATGTATTCGCAGAAAAGCTCCACCGGAACGTCCGACACCGGACTCACGGTAGTCACGGCCGGGTGCGGATAGCCCGGAAGCGCTCGCCAGACGTGAATGTGGGCATCGACGATCATGTGGCGGGGTGGCCCTGCTGGACGAGAGGGCGTGCCACTGCTTGCTCGCAAGCAGTGGAAGGGACTCTCGAGGACGGTGAGCTTTCTCTTTCGCCCGCACGGCTTGCGAGCAAGCCATGGCACACAGAGACGCGCCAGCAGCAGTCACGCCCGTGCAACCGTCATACGGAGGGGCGGTCAAAACAACGCCAGCACCGGGTTTCCCTGGACGACAGGATGCCGCCGGCCGCTGGGATCGGCGACCGTCGTGCTCTGGTCGTATCCCAGGGCATGATAGATCGTGGCCACGAAGTCGCGCACGTGGACCGGCTTGTCCTTGGGTTGAGAGGCGATCGCGTCGCTGCTGCCGTACACCTGGCCGCCACGAATACCGCCGCCCGCCAAGACCGTGCTGTAAACGAAGGGCCAGTGATCGCGGCCCGGCGGCTTGTTGGGATTCAGCGCCGGCGTGCGGCCAAACTCGCCCGTCCACGCGACCAAGGTCTCATCGAGCATGCCGCGCTCGGCCAGGTCCGCCAGCAAAGCGGAAAAGCCACGGTCCATCGGCGGCAGCAGGTCTTCGCGCATCGTGCGGAAGTGGTCGGCGTGCGTGTCGAAGTGGTTTTCATGTCCGGGCCAGGCGACCGTCACGAGACTCACGCCCGCCTCAACCAGGCGCCGCGCGACCAGGCAACTGCGGCCGAACTTGCTGTCGCCGTATCGCTCGACCGTTTGTGGCTTCTCGTCTTCGATCGAGAATGCTCGCCAGGCGCGCGAGGAACTCAGGACATCGAGTGCCCGGGCCTGGTATTTGGTGAATTGCTGCTCGCTCTTGCCGCCCGGCGCGGTTTCTCGATCGATCGACTCGAGGAGCCGCAGACGTTGCGAGAGTCGTTCCGACGAGACTCCCTCGGGCAAACGAAAGGACCCAGGCAGGCTGCCGGGCAGCTCTTTCTTCTCCTCGTAGAAAATCTTGAGCGGGTCATAGGTCGGCCCGAGGAAGCCGGCATGTTGCCCCGCAAAGCGCTCGACGAACCCGTGCCCCACCCACCAGGGCAACTGCACCGCGGCCGGCAGGCCATTTCGGTCGCCTCGCAATTGCTGCAGCACGGCGCCGATGCTCGGCGAGTCACGTCGATCGAGATAGAACTCCGGCGTGGGATCGCGCTGAGCATGCGGAAAACCGGTCAGGCTGTAGTGCGACCCCGCCCCATGGAAGGTTTGGTCGTGATACGTCGAGCGGATGATCGTGTATCGGTGAGTCTGCTGGGCCAGCAGCGGCAACAGTTCGCAGACCTGCGTGCCCTGCACTTTCGTCGCAATGGGCCGGAACTCGCCGCGCGGCGATTCCGGCGCCTGCGGCTTCATGTCGAAGGTTTCTTGCTGGGCCGGTCCGCCCGTCATGTAGAGCAGGATGCACGCTTTGGCACCGGGCGCCGAGCGGGGCGCGACTGGAGTGGCCGCGCGGCTTCGCAGCAAGCCGGGCAGAGTTAAACCGAGCCCTGCCAGACCGCCGGCCTTCAAGAAGAAGCGGCGGCGCATTCTCAGGGCAGATTCATCGAGCGGCACAATCGATTCCTTCGCAAGCCTAATTCAGCGTGCTCCAGCCCCAAGCAGCGGGTTTAAGCTAACACCAAGCGGGTGTACCATCAACGGATTCTGATACAATCCGGCCTGTAACGGGACAGCAGCCGGCCACGTAGTACGGACGGGTGCCACTCTACGCCGATAACCCTAATCGATACGTCGTTCCGCGTATTTCCCAGATTCCGATCCCACCGAAAGCTCCCATCTTTCGATGTGTCGCAAGATTATGCGGGAATTACGGTTGCAGAAAGGGTTATCGGCGTAGCGTGCCACCCCGTGCGTTCGATTCTAAGATGTCCCATACAGCGGCCCAAACTTCCCGCGCAAATGCCGCATGAGCGGCTTGTGCGAGAGCGGCTTGCCGGTCACGCGGCGGACGAGCTGGTCGGCCGTGTAGCATTGGCCGGCGGCGTGAATCTTCTCGCGCAGCCACTCGCGGAGCGGCTGGAACTCGCCGCGGCGGAATTGGGCGGCCAGGCCACCTTGCCCGCCGCCGAGGTCTTTGTCGGCTTGCTCGAAGAACTGCGAGGCGTACAGGTTGCCCAGCGAGTACGTGGGGAAATAGCCCACCAGGCCGGCGCTCCAGTGCACGTCTTGCAGCACGCCTTCCGCGTCGCTGCCTGGCGTGACGCCGAGGAAATGGCGGTACTTCTCGTTCCAGGCTCCCGGCAGGTCGGCTGGCTTCAGGTCTTCGTTGAGCAGCGCCTGCTCCAGCTCGAAGCGGACGATAATGTGCAGGTTGTAGGTCGCCTCGTCGGCCTCGACGCGAATCAGCGACGGCCGCACCTCGTTGATGGCGAAGTAGAACTCGTCGAGCTTCACGTTATTCGTCACGGTGCCGCCCAGTGCCGCGGGGAACGCCTGTTGGGCCGCGGGGAAGAAGTGGTCCCAGAACGCCCGGCTGCGGCCGACGAGGTTTTCCCACAGCCGCGACTGCGACTCGTGGATACCCAGCGACAGGTGCTGCCCCGGCGGCAGGCCGAACCAATCGCTGCGCAGCCCTTGCTCGTAGATGGCGTGGCCCGCCTCGTGCAGGATGCCGAAGAACGAGCCGGGGAACCAGCGCTCGTTGTACCGCGTCGTGATGCGGCAGTCGTGCGGGCCCATCGTCTCGCAGAACGGATGGGCCGTGACGTCCAGCCGGCCGCGATTGAAGTCGTAGCCGCACTGGGCGGCCACCTCTTTGCCAAAACGCTCTTGCACATCGAGGGGACACGGGCGTTCCAGGATCGACCGATTGGGGTGACGCTTGCTCTGCCCGATGGCGGCCACTAGCGGCACCAGCTCGTTGCGCAGGCCGGCCAGCACGCGGGCGATGTTACTCGTCCGCTCGTCCGGCTCGTAATCATCCAGCAGCGCATCGTACCGGCATTCCGTGTAGCCCAGGGCGTCGGCCTCTTGCCGCTTGAGGTGATACGTCTTCTCCAGGATCGGCCGGAAGGCGGCGAAGTCGTTCTTCCGCCGGGCTTCCTGCCACACCTGCTGCCCGAGCACGGCCGTGCGTGTCAGCTCTTCGACCAGCGCCTTGGGCAGCTTCACCTTCTTGTCGTACCGCCGCTTGAGCTGCCGGATCGCGGCCCCGGCGTCGCTGGCCGGGTCTCTGGCCAGTGGGCTATCGGCCAGTTCGCTCAGCCAGGCCCCCACCTGCGGCGCCGTCTCGCGCTCGTGAACCACGGCGGCGAGCAACGTCACCTGCTCGGCGCGGTACTCCCCCTCGGCCGGCGGCATGATCGTCCGCTCGTCCCAGTTCAATAGCGCCTGAATCGAGCCATACATGGCCGTCTGGCGGGTGTATTGGCAAAGCTGGTCGAAGGTGGCGTTGGCGGAAACAGGCATAGCGACCCCGTTGGGGAGGAAGAAGATCCACGAATAGTGCCAACAAGCCCTGCGGCGGAATGGCAAGAGGTCTTGCCCGCGAATCACGCGAATCGACGCGAATACAAACAGCATTCGCGTCGATTCGCATAATTCGCGGGCGAAAAATGGAGCAGTTCCGCGGTGAGTATACCGCGACGAACCAGGGCGGTCAGGGGCAGTGCCACGTGAGGCGGTGCGCCTACGTTATCGATGCTTCGCCGAAGTTTTTTCGGGCAATCGCGAGGCGGCTGCTTGACAATCAAGACACTATGTCTTATATAGCCCGAGGGCTTCGTCACGCCGTCACTCCGTCATCCACAGGCGGCGCAGGCAATACCAGCCGCAAAGCGCGGCGGCCAAGAGAACGACGAGCAGTTGACGCGCCACCGCGGCCCCCTCGCCACCTGCAAACCGGCCATCCGCTCCCAGGCAGGCCGCCATGAACATCCTCAGGGCGAGCAGTCCCTGACGGGCCCAGAGGGCCAGCGCCATCAGCATCAAGAGCACGCTGGACGCAGTGCCGACCACGGCCGACAATGCCGAGAGGATGGCACAAACGGTCACGAATCCCAACAGCGACAGCAAGCCGAACTGGGCGTCGCGGGGAACGTGCTGGCGTCGGTCGCGGGGCATCAGCGAGCACCTCATGGTCTGTGGTAACCTCTGATCGGCACGTCTCCGGAGGTAACCGCACGCCGCGGAGGAGCGCAACGGTTGAACATCCAAACGCGGTTAATCTCCCACCCGCGATACGGTTAGCTGCGGGCAAACGCGCAACGAACCCCGTGGCGTGCGGCCGGTCGGGCTCCT
>JBGQHD010000288.1:0-6538 GCA_041497795.1 Planctomycetia bacterium | reverse complement strand
TGGCGCCCGCGTCGTCGTCCTTTTCGGCCACGCCACGGAGCCGACGCGTCAGCAGGAGGTAACGCCCGCCCCAATAGACCGACACCAGCAACGAGGTGACCGCCGACCAGAGGACCAGGGAGCTGCCACTGGTCGACAGCCACAGCAGCGTGAATGATAGCGCCAGGGCGATGGCCGCCACCACCAGTTTTCCCCGCGTGGATCGAACCTGGCGGCCGCGGCGATGCGTGTCGAGGGCGTGGCGAGCCGTATTGTTGGCCAAGGCGCGCATCGCCGAGAAATCCGCCGTCAGCTCCGGCGCCAAAGCCCGCGGAACAAACTGCGAGGGCGTGTTAGGGGACGTCGGCGCAGAAGGACTTGCTGCCGGAGCGACCTCTCGCGGGGACGGCGGGGGCGGCGTCGGCGAGTCTGCCTTGGGCGGAGGGCTGAGTTCCCCCCACACCTCCTCGGCCTTGGGCGCTCGCATCCGCTGCAGGAGCTGCGACATGTACTGCTCGATCGCTTCGCCGTCCTCGTGCCGGCCGCCGTGACGATCGGCGTGCCCCGCGCCAGGTGAGGGCTGGGGGCTTTCGACGGGCGGACGAGCGGGAACCGGCCGGGCGGATGCCCGGGGCGGAGCGGGCGATTCTTCGTCGTCCGCAAAGTTGACGGTGGCCCCCATTCGCCGCAGCACGTCCAGCGTGCTCAACGGGGCCTCTTGGGAGACCGGCTCGAAGGCCACTTCCTCCGGCTGGGGTTCCTCGAACGTCGAGGATTCGGCCGCGGCGGCGGCCTCGCGCGGCGGGCCGTCCAGGGCGCCACGATCCGGCCGGGGCACGCGATCGGTCTCGTCCGCGGGCGCTCTGGTCCCTGCGTCCCTGGCCGGCTCGTACGACCTGGCAGCGACCAGCTCCGTCTCCAAGCTCGCGAACCGCCGTTGCAATTCGTCGTACGCAGCCGATTGAGCGCCACGCTGGCAAGCCAGTTCGGCGAGCTTCAATTCGAGCCGCTCGACCTGGGCCAGCCGCGACTCGACTGCCTGGCCGGACGTCTCGGCTTTGGCCAGGGCCGCCTCCACCTGGGCCACTCGCGCGAGCACGGCCTCGAGCTGCTGCGACGCCTTCCCGTACTGCTGGTCCTCTTGCCCCACCAGCCGCTCGAGCACCGCCTGCCGTTCGTCGAGCTGTCGCCAGTCGGCGCCCGGTTCCTTGCCGCCGGTGGCGGCCCTGGGGATGGCGGCTGCCGCCGCGAGTTCTTTCACGCGGCTGTCGAGATCGCCGAAAGACTGACGCCAGGCCGCCTCGGCCTGCTGCTGCTCCGCCCGCAGTTGGCGGCACTCGTCTTCCCCGGCGCTTCGTAAGGCGCAGACGTCGCCGATGGCCCGCTCGAGCTGGCGCGATTGATCTTGGAGCTTGCCCAGCCGCTCGTCGAGCCGGTCTTCAACGCCGCGGACTTTTTCCAGGGCCTCGGCGACGAGGCTGGCTGCGGCGTCCCTGGCCTCTTCTTGTGGTATCGCGGCTGCCTGTGGCCGGTCGCCGCCCGCGCCGGCGGCTGCGTGCGAATGCTCGGGCAGGCAAGGAGTCTCGGAAGCAACCGCCGCGCTGAACTCCGCCGTTTGGTGAGCCACCAGCTCCTCGAGTTGACCCGAGGCGTCCGCCAGCAACGCAGCGGCCTCGGCCGGCTGCGGCGATGCGGATTCGGCGGGCAACTCGCCGCGGGCGGCCCCTTCGCGGAGCGAACCGCCGTCCGCGTCGGGGGGCGGCAACGTGGAGTCGTCGAGGCTGGTCGCCTCGCCTTCATCAGTCAGCCGCTCGTCGGTAAGCACTTCGATCTCCAGCCGGCCCAGTCCCAGGCGGTCGCCGACGTTCAGCGGCGACTCGAAAAATACGGCCCCGTTCAGCCAGGTCTCTTTGGCCAGCCCACGAACCACCGTCCGCCGCGGACCGCGAAAAATGACGCAATGCACGTCGCGAATGCCCGGCGCTCGCAGCCGCAAGGTGCAGCCGTCGCCAGAGCCAATCCGGCAACAGGCGGACGTGAGCACGACGGTTTGCGTGGTCCCGGCAGGCGCTTGCACGCGCAGGGTGAGCTTGCCGAGCGTCGCGTCAGCGGCAGTTTGAGCCGATGCCGGCATGGGGTCCTTTCAGGGAGCTGACGAGGTGATTCGGTGCCAGAGACACTGTGGGGGAGTGACCGAGTTTTAGTTCGAACGTTCGATGTTGAAATATCATTGTCATGGATCCACTGCTCGCTTGCGCGGAGCGTGGCTGGAGTGCTAGCCCCCGAAAGCGCACGGTCCCATCAGTGACCTAGCTTGCAGAGCCGAGGCCGTCAAAGCCGGCGCAGCCTGTCGGCGCGGGAAAGGCAGACGCCGCGGGGGCGAGGGAATCGAGAAAAACGGCTGCACCGAAGGTAGCGATGTGTCGATTATCCGTAAGCAACGTGGGTCGCCCGGAGAAGCTTCAACCCAGACGCGTTTCACGGCACAAAGTGTCCCCTCCAATTCGGGGGGAGGCGGCGACGGGCACCTGTCCGAAGTCGGTCGCCGGTCGTGATCGCAAGCAGCTTCTGCGGAAAGACTTACGGCAGCGATGGCAGGGCGAGCTCAAACACGCGCCGAGTCGCGATCTTTTCGCGAACACGCGGTGCGCGAGCGCACTATATTTTGGTTGCAACATTTCTGAGCCGCGATGCCCTGGCGCGGTTGCCATCGCAAGCGGAGGCATATCTCAACACTCGTTCGATCGGCCGCTTTCCGGAAGGGGGGGTACCTTCGGCACGGCGCTCGGACAGCGAAGGTGGGAGCACCATGGGACGTAAAGACGCCATCGAGAACATGCGGCAGATTCTGTTCAAGCGGCGCGACGCCCTCCGCAAGGCGTTGGCCGGCGACTTGAGCATGCTCAACGAGCTGAAGGACACCGCGGCCGGCGACTTGATCGACGCCGCGCTGGACTCCTCGTACATCGAGCTCAGCTCGCAACTGGCCGAAGTCGAAAGCAGCGAGCTGCGGCACGTCGAGCAGGCGCTGGAGCGGATGCGCGAAGGGGGCTACGGCGTTTGCGACCGCTGCAGCCTGAGGATCCCCGTGGCCCGGCTGAATGCTCTGCCTTACGCCACGAGCTGCATTGAATGCCAGCGCGAAATGGAGCGCGAAGGCGACGCCGGCGGCTACTCGGCCGATTGGAGCCGGCTGCTGGATAACAGCGACGGCGACGCCGATCTGACGATCAACGACATCGAGATCGATGCGCCGTAGCGGGAACTGACAAGCTGACAAGGTGAAGGGGAGCCAACGGACAAGGTGGCGAGGTGGCAGGGTGACAAGGTGAAGGGATCCTCGTCGGTGATCTCCTCACGTTGTCACCCGGCCACCTGTCACCTTGTCATGTAAACACCCCTTCTCCAGGTCGGGCCATCGAGGAAGGGAGTCTTGGATGGTTCGGTTCAAGTCGATGCTGGCGGCGGCCGTTTTCGGCTTTGCCGGCGCCCTCCTCGGATCGTTCTCCAACTGGCCGCCCGCCGCCGCGCTCCGCGCTCAAATCGCCGGTGCCCTGGCGACCGACCAGGAGGACGAACGCCAGACGGCGTTCGCGCAGCTCGACCGCGACGCCAAAGCGATGGAGCAGTCGGCCCAACTGGCCTCGCTGGTCAAGCGCGTGGCCAAGCTCGCCACTTCCTCGGTCGTGCACATCGAAGCCAAGAAGCACGAAGGGGCCCGCAACGGCCGTTCCCGCACGGTGGAAGAAGCCGGCGCCGGCATCGTGATCCAGCGGAACCGGTCATTCTACGTGGTCAGCAACCGGCACGTCATCAAGGATGCCCCCAAGGAGTCGGTCCTGATTCAGGTGGACGACGGCCGCGAGCTGCAGCCCCAGGAGATCGTCACCGACCCGGACACCGACGTGGCCGTCATGACCCTCTCGGCCACCGACCTCACGCCGGCGCGGATCGGCGACAGCCGGCAGATCGAGATCGGCGAGTTCGTGCTGGCCATCGGCAGTCCCTTCGGCCTCAGCCGCTCGGTGTCGCTGGGCATCATCAGCGCCAAGGGCCGCCGCGACCTCAAGCTCGGCGGCGACGCCCTCAAGTACCAGGATTTTCTCCAGACCGACGCCGCCATCAACCCGGGCAACAGCGGCGGGCCGCTGGTCAACCTGCACGGCGAGGTCATCGCGCTGAATACCGCCATCGCCAGCACGTCGGGCATCAACGAGGGAATCGGCTTCGGCATCCCCATCAACATGGTGATGTTCGTGGCCCGGCAGCTCATCGACCACGGCACGGTGCGGAGGGCCAAGATCGGCGTGAGCCTGGATCGGGAGTTCTCCGCCGACGCGGCCCGCGCGGCGGGGCTGCCGCGGCTGCAAGGGGCGCGGGTCACCGCGGTTGAGGCCAGTTCGCCGGCCGACGCGGCCGGCATGCAGATCGGCGACGTCGTGCTGGAGTTCGACGGCGTGGCGGTGGAGAGCGACGTCCACCTGGTGAACCTCGTGAGCATCACGCCCGTGGGGCAGGCGGTGACCGTCGTCCTGTACCGCAAGGGCCGCAAGGTGCAGGTGATGTGTACGCTGGTCGAGCGGCCCAGCCTCAGCCTGCGGCTCATCGAGCCGACCCAGGAACGCGAGGAAGTTCGGCTGGCCGTCAGCAACGCCGTGCTGTGGGAACTGTCGCTGCTGGGCGTGCAAGTGGCGGACCTCAGTCCCGAGGTCGCCCGGCAACTGAATCTCTCCCAGAACGCCAGCGGCTTGCTCGTGGCCTGGATCGATCCGGCCGGCCCGCTGGCCGGCCACGTGCAGCGCGGCGACGTGATCGACCGCATCGAGCAGCAGCAGGTCCGCAACGTGCAGGAGGCGCAGCGGTTCCTGACCCAGATGCCCTCGGTCAATGAAATCCACTTGCACGTGGTGCCCAGCGACGTCGGCCGCACCGGCCCGCGAACGGTGGTGGTGCGGCCGGAAGTGGTGTATCGCTAGAGCAAGTGCCGCGCCTTGATGTCCAAGTAGCGGTTCACCAGCGGCGCCGTGAGGTCTTCGGGGAAGACATCGACGGAGAGCACGCCCTTGGCCGCCAGGTCGGCGATGGTCTGGTGCCGCCAGGCGAGGATGTCGGCGGCGGCGGCGGCGCGGAACAGCTCCAGGCCCTGCGGTTGCGGCGGCTCGACGAGATCGTACAGCCGGCGGTCCCGCAGCCAGATGCCCAGCGGCAGGTGCTTGCCCGCCAAGTTCGTCAGGTACTTGGCCGCCTGGCCGGCGTTGACCTCGTCGATAATGTTGGTGACGAAGATCACCAGCGACCGCTTGCGGCAGTGCGAATTCAGGTACACGAACGCCTGGTCGTAGCGCGATTCGACGAGCTGCGGAAAGCGGTCGAAGGAGGCGTGCAGCAGGCGATTCATCTGGCTGGCCCCGGAGCGCGGGGGCACGAAGTTGTGGATCGTGTCGGAGAATGTAATCAGGCCCACCGAGTCGCCGCGCGTCAAAGCGACATAGCTGAGCATGAGCATCGAATTGAGGGCGTGGTCCAGCAGGCTCAGGCCGGCGGCCTGGTTGGTCATCATCCGCCCGCAGTCGATGAGGAAGATCAGGTTCTGGCTCTGGTTGGCCTGAAAGTCCTTGACGGTCAGCTTCTGCCACCGGGCCGTGCTGCGCCAGTCGATGTGCTTGTAGTTGTCGTCCACCGTGTAGTCGCGGAGCCGCTCGAATTCGTTGTCGCGGCCGATGCGGCGCGTGCGGCGCAGGCCCATCAGGTTCAGCCGGTTGGTGCGGGCCAGCACGGCGTATTCGGCGAGCTGCTTCATGTCGGGATAGACGTGCAGCTCGGCCGGCAGCGGCCGGTCGAGATAGCGCTGCCACATCCGCCACTGGCTGGGCACGCGAAAGTGCAAGCAATCGAGCGAGAACTTACCCCGCCGGCCGGCGCGGAGATCATAGTGCACCGTGCTCCGCGAGCGCGGCCCCAGGCTTAGTCGGAACACGTCCGGCTCGGAGCGCAGCTCCTGGGCCAAGTCGTCCTTGAGCTGCACGAGCCACGGCCGCCGCGACTGGTTGCTGATCGTGAGCGAGACGCGGTGCTTCTTCCGCAGCGAGGCGACGCGGCCCATCTCGCGCTCCACGACGAAATCGGTCCGCCGCGGAAGCTGCGCGAGATCGAAGAGCGCCACGGCGGCGATGGCCAAGCCGATGAGCGTGATTGGCGAGACGCCTGGCGCCGTGGGCCCGCCCAAGCGAACCAGCGGCTCGTGCAGCACGGGCAGGAAGAGGGCCGGAATGCAGAGCAGCGTCGGCACCAGGATGAGAAGCACCAGACCCGGCCCGGGGTACACCCGCCACTTCCTGGCGAGCACCAGGAGCGGGATACCGAGGCCGAGCATGAGTGTCAGAAGCACAATCACGCGGTGAGCACGAAAGCACTATCGCGTATTGGTGATTACTCGCTATCGACGGCGACAACCTTATCGAGCACTATCGTCATGTATGGTTCGCGAGCGCCAGTAATCAGGTTAGGCCCAGACATGTTGATCAAACGAATCTCACCGCGGATTCGCAAATAATCGTGG